>NZ_JBNCAT010000006.1:0-118978 GCF_049808495.1 Acinetobacter sp. G11 | reverse complement strand
GCTTGGGGCACGTTTATTGGTACCGTCGAAACGTGCCGTGACTAAATCAGATAAGGCTGCAACTTCAGTCACCAGTTCTTTAATCTTGTCCGACTTGTCCGAACCATCCAAGGTTGCGACCAGTTCAATCGGGCTTTCCAGACGTTGCAAGAGTGTTTTAAGTTGTGCTGAAGTGTTTTGGTCTAACATGGCTAACGTCTCCAAGGGAGTAAATGCTTATTTAATAAAGCTATACTAGGATAAATATTTAAATAGGTAAAACAGTTTGTTTTTATTATTATAATCGAAATATCAAATTAAATGAATTTTATCCTGTTTTCTAAGCATTCTCCCTTAAGCATGACTAAAATCAACTGCCTGAAAGAAGGCATCATAAAAATAACAAAAGCCCTTATGTGGGCTTTTGTATTGCATCATTTAAGCTGCATACGCTGCTCAACCCTGAATATCCGTCTTTTTAAATGCTGCGACAGCAGCAGCAGAATTGCACTTAAAATTCCGAACAGTAGGGCGGCGGCAATAATTAAAATTTGTACCACTGAACTCATCTGCTCTGCCTGAGCTACCTGTCTGGAAACCATTTTTGCCATTGGCGTTAAACTCTGACCATAAAGCTGGTGCTGCATGGTCCAAAGCTGTTCGGGTTTAAAACCATATTCAAAAAAATCAGGATCTGTTTTTTCCGCTTTCACTAAAGCAAGAACTTGTGGAATAGCCGCATCCTTATCCACCGGTGTATGCAGCAGCGCAGCTTGTGCCAGCAGATAAGCTTTGACGGGCTCATCTACATTACTACGCTGTAAATACTGGGCCAATTCGCTTTGCTGAATATTTTTATCATAGTGAATGACGTCACTATAGGCCTCATTTTCTTCATTACTTAAATCATATTGCAGATAGGTCAAGCCGGACCACAGCACAATAAAGGCAATCAGCCAGCCCACAAACTTCAAAATAAAAGACTGAAAACGGACATAGAAAAACCGTATTTTCTTTAAAAAATGAATGACAAAAAACGCGCCCATAAAAGAAACAAACAGCTTCAGAATCAGCCAGCCAAACCATGACAGCAGGTTGCTAAAATAATCCCGATGCTGACCCAGTTCAGCAAGGTTTGCATCGACACTGAGCGGGATATGCAATTGTTTCAGTTCCGTCGTAATACCGAAAAAACTATAGACAAAATCATGTTGCAGAAAAAAAGCCACCACGGAAGCCAGGAAAATGGTGCTGCTGGTGATCGCCCATAACATCACATTGCGTTGACGCTTCTTCAGCATCACCACACCATTTTCAATCTGTTGCGGATTCACGGCATATTCATCTAAGGGCGGCAAACGCTTTCTCCTAAAGTGCAGACAATGAACTTAAACGAATAGTTAAGATTTATTCACTCCACTGTTACTGGATTCTATCACCAAATGGTTCAGATTTTCCTGCAAGGCACGTAAACGCGTTGTCGCTTCGGCGCGTTTTTGCATCCCCTCTTTTTGTACCTGAATCACGTCGTTCACTGTTTTAATGAGGGTATTCTGCACATGTTCAAGCGTTTCGATATCAATCACTGAACGCTGGTTGGCTTTGGCCGTAGCCACCGAATTTTGGTGCAGCAAGTCGGCATTACGGCGTAACAGGTCATTGGTGGCATCATCAATGCTATTGGCCAGCTGGACACTGTTTTTCTGTTCATGCAGGGAAATAGCCAAGCTGATCTGATTCTTCCATGCCGGTAAGGTAATGTTTTTAATGGCATAAAATTTGTCGACCAGCATCAGGTTATTGGACTGGATAATCCGGATCATGGGCAAGGTTTGCATGGCAGACTGCTGTAAAACCTGTAAGTCACTGACCCGTTTTTCCAGATTATTGGCCAGATGATTCAGGTCATAGACTTTTTGCACCGTAGGTTGATCTTGGGTCTGGGCCATTAAATGTGCAATGTGCTGCTGAATTTCCTGCTCTTTCAATTTTCCCGCTGCAATATAAATGCCCAGCTGTCTGTATTCCTCCTGCACACCCTGAAACATTTTATCCAAAGTGTCCACCCGGGTTTTCAAGCCCGATTGGGATGTTTCAATTTCCTTGACCAGCACATCAATCTGTTCTTTGGTGCTGTTAAAATGCTGATCAAAGTTTTGCTTGGCGCCTTTCATTTTACTGATCAGGCCGCCCAGGAAACCGGAACTCTTTTTCTTGTTTAAGATACTGCTGCTATTCAGCTGCAGGGCAACCTGCACCACCTGATTTAACTTTTGGCCGGTCGTGTCCAGTTCTTTGTTTTGTACAAGATTCAGCAGTTCATCGGTATAACCCGACGTTTTTGTTGCAATATTCTTCCCATATTCCGCCACTGCATTATGGCTCATTTCAGCCAGTTCTTTATGTGCATTCATCACTTCATTAAAGTCTGAATGCTGCAAACCAATTTCTTGTAAATTCAGTTGCTGAAACTTTTGCTGAACAAGATCCTGAGTGACTTCAGCGGGTAAATCTTTAGGTTCAAAATCGGTCATGCTTCACCTGAATAGAATGATTAATGTATGGGTTTCTCTAGTGATTTTCTTAAAGTACGAATTAACTTCTCTCTGCTATGATCCAGCTTGTCCAGTTCAATGCCCGAACTGTTCTGCTGACTTTGTTTAACATGATATTGCCAGGCAGGAATCAGTACCTGCTGTGCCTCTTTAAAACGGTCCAGCAAAGTAAAAGAAAGCTGCTGCGACAACTGCATTTGTGTAATTGCAATATCATTACTGGCTTGCAAAGTTTGTAATGAATTGATTTTTTTAGATAACCTTTCAGAAAAGTTATCCAGAGGATGGACATTCCTGACGAAATTTGGATATTCCAGCAAAAACTCTTGCGCAGCCCGAATGTATTTCGCCATTTGCTCCCGATACCCGAGCAACTGCTGAAAGCGTGCCTGGGACTTCTGTATTTCAATCTGCAATTTTTGACTTAAGTGATTGGCCCGATTAAGCAATTGATCCAGGTTTTTGTAATACTCGACCTGCCCGGAACCATATTCCAGATCAATCCCCAGCCACTTTTGCAAGGCATTAAATTTGCGGCTGCTTAAATATTTTTTTGAATCGGCCAATGCCTGAATCAGCTGTTCTATGGTGCTGCTTAATTGCTGGGTCAGATGTGGATCGACTCCGTTTAATAGAACGGACTGAGCCTGAATGACTGAATCGGCATAATGATTCAGACGATACTGATCCTGCAGCAAAGGAACCAAATCATTTTGCTGAATAGAGAGCAGTTCAGCCCGATTCACTTCAATGTCGGCCAAGGCAACAAGCATATCTATCTGAGACATAATATTGGAAACTCAACAAAATCATTTTTATAGTACGGCTTTTGTAGCAAAGATCATGTAGTGTTTTGCAATTTTTCTAGACCTGCATCAGAGCTGTTGCAAAAGCTAAGATACGGTTCGGCAATTCGTCGGAAAAACAACCTGCTCCAACACAATAATTAATTTATTATTCAAATATTTATAAAATAAAAGACTCATACAGATCATTTTCAGCAAGTATTTTTATCGGATTGTCGGGGATTTGATTACTGAATTCTTTATCCTATGCTTCAGCGAATACAGGAGTATTCGACAGCAATGAAAATTCAAATAAAAAATCGATTTCATGGAGCTGAATCGGAGAATAATATTATGAAAAATCAAAATTTTTTCCTCAAATGGAGTGTAAAGACATTATTTGCATCACTCGCATTTACATCCCTCAATGGCAATACAGCAACATCGGTAATGCCTGCACCAGCGAATAGCCAACAGGTCTTTTTTGTAGGCAATAACTGGGATGGAACAGTGACCGTCATTCGTCCATCGGGTGATTTTGGCAAGATCGGTGTGATCAACATGGTTCCTGATCGCAAAGAGCGTTTGTTGGAAATCCACCTCAATCCAATTAAACTGATTGCCTATACTTATATCCAGGCCACCGCCGGGGAAGGTAATGATCAGCTGGTAGATGATATGTACTCTACGCCAGATGGTCAGTCAGTGGTTGTCTCTCGCCCAAGTTTTGCCGATGTCGTTTCGATTAATATTGCGACGGGAAAAATCAACTGGCGTACTCCTGTAGAAGGGTTCCGTGCCGACCATATGGCGGTTTCTCCTGATGGCAAACGCTTAGCCGTATCGGCATCTTCTGGCAATGTGGTTCATGTGCTGGATATCAACACGGGGAAAGAATTGGGACGCTTTGCAACAGGCGACAAACCGCATGAAAATATTTTCTTTAACAGTGGCACAAAAATTCTAAACTCAGCCATTGGTAATGTGGAAACCTCTATGGATGCTGCATGGCAAGATTTCACCAAGGGGAAACGATTCCTCACCATTGCCGATGCAAATACCTTTAAAGTCCTCAAGACCATCGATTTCCGTCCGGCGCTGGATGCAGTGGGCCGTAAAGATCTGTCCAACTCTGTACGTCCGATTGTCCTGAGCAATGACGAAAGTAAAATTTATGCCCAGGTTTCATTTTTTAACGGTTTAATCGAATACGACCTGAATCAGAATAAAGTTACTCGCATTGGTCAATTACCGGGCAGCTCGACAATTCCTTCAGACCGAACCAAATATGTAAACGACTCGCGTCATCATGGATTGTCGATTAGTGGCGATGGTGAAAAACTGTGTGTCGCCGGTACCATGGATGACTATGCAACGATTGTCGACCGTTCAACCTTAAAAGCGGGCAAGCTAATTCCTGCAGGCAAACCCTACTGGGCAACACAAAGTCCTGATGGCAAAAGCTGTGTAATTTCTGAGAGTGAGACTGATGTGGTTACCGTGATTGATTTTGCAACAGGCGAAAAAGTAAGGAGTGTTCCTGTAGGAAATCACCCGCAACGTGTTCGGATCGGTTATGCACCTGCGGGCTGGTCAACACCTTAACTGTTAATTTTTTATCAATTGTACGGACCTGATCTTTAGATTGGGTCTGCTTTCATTTAAATGCAAGAGCAGGATTTCTGGCATGGATTGCAGTATACGACTTGGTCTTATCATTGGTTTTATTGTGACCTTGTCACTCTTCCTGATGGTTTATATATTTAAACCGCTTCCCCCGTCCCCTCCATCTGCATCATATACAGCCCATGCAAAAGAAAAACCCTCTCCAGCTGTAGTCGCTCCTGCTGAAGTTGAAAAGGAAGCGGTATCTGGCACACCAGTTCAAACAGATACAGTGTCGGCATCCAGTCAGGCAGCACTCATTCAACAGCGTGACCAACTGTATAAAGATTTTGCAAGAATTAGCGACGCGTTGAGCCATGGTCAACAACCCGATTTACGTCAGGTAAGCCAAATGCTGGAACAGCAAAAACAGCTGGTTAAAACAGGTACGGTTGCTGCAGATGAAGCCATTTCATATTGCCAGTTTTTAAGGCAGATTTTACCTGCCATGGAGCATCAGATTGATCAAAATATTATAGATTTAGAGAAGCTTAAGCGTAGCGCTAAATAGAAGTACAGTCGTGATGATAAATAACGTTAATGAACTTCTTTTATTAACGCCTTTTATTTTTCTCTCTAAAGGAGAAATAAAATGCAAACAGCTTTAATCAATCTCTTTCAAACAATCCCGACACAGCTTGATTTCTTTATCATCAACCGTGTAGTCAACTTCAGTAGTACCATGCAGGCCGAATAAGCACATTAAGAATTGGAGCATCATTTTTTCCAAAAAAAAGTCCCATGCGAGGGATGCATAGGACTAAAACTAAAGAAACTACAGCGTTTCAATTTGTTGGCGCATTCTAAATATGTATTTAAAATATATGAATAGCAAAAACTACCAAAATTTATAAAAGAAGAAATTTTATAGATAAAAACCACAGTATTTTCATGCCTTGGTTTTATTTATATTCTAGAAAAAGAAAAGCCCCGATATATTAATGACGAGGCTTATATGTCGTAATACTTTCGACAAAAGATAAAAATCTTCAATAAAAAAACCTGCTTAACTCTCCAAGATTAAACAGGCTTAATTGCGCTAATATCTTAGAATTTTTGGAGTTATTATTTGTTTTCAGTGAATATAAGATTAAATTATTTCAACATTGTGAAAATAAGAAAATATGATTATTAATTTAATTAATCGCATTTTTTTTGATCAGCTATTACTTCACTTCTGTCAGGCAATAACGACATGCCCTAATTTTTTTCACCATCAAGCGTGTATTCAATTTCAGTCACATCATGAAGACCCAATAAGCACATTAAGAAACGGAGCCTTACTTTTCTCCATGCAAAAAAAAGCCCACACATGGAAAGACGATGTGGGCTTATAAACTAAGAACTCTGGAAGAGCATTCAGAAACTACAGCAGTTAATGTTGGTTATTTTGTACACTATTCAAGCAACATTCAGTGGCGAAATATATCAAAAATTAAAATATTATTAATTTAATCAAAATTTTATAAAGACTTGAACAATAATATATTAAATATTAAAAAACCCGCTTAATCTGGGGATGTGATTAAGCGGGTAAAGTCTTTGATAGCCATTTTATTATTTTTATTCATGCTGTGCTCTCTTTAATGCAGTTAAAAGTTATCACTCCAAATTAAATTACAAAGTATAAAAAATATGCAGAAATGGTTTTCTACAGTTACTTTTAGTTATTTTTTGATTTTTGTTAGACAATACTCATTAAAAATTTAATCTGGGTGGCCCTGATATTGCTTACACAGAAAACATTTCTCAGGGCATTAAAAATGCTTACATTCCTGTAAGCATTTGTGGTACTTCTCGTCTTTCCGAGTGTCAGTCGTTTTTCCCAGCCAGGCGATATATAACTTCGTCTAACCTGATAAAAAATTACCCGGTATTTGCTACTCAATCAATTATTTTATTTCGTAATTTTTTGATAAATATCACATTTAATTCACGACCGACCTGATTTTGAATTGATCAGCACAGAAGTTCTATGCTGTAGTCCATCACTGCTCACAATCACACAAACTTAACCTGCATGGTCTGCGTTACTTGCTTTCGTTCTAAGTTCTGTTTGGGTGGTCACACCCGTGCTAAACCACAACGGCTATGGACTGAACCGCGCTTTCTTGGCTTAGGTATTTTCATGACGTAATTTCCAAAAATCTTGACCTAAATTTAACTGCATTATCGGTAAACAGTAGTGATTATAAAGATAATGCAGATAACGGCGAACATTATTCAAGACAATAAAAAAGGGCTTTAAGCTACTGTTTTCGCTTAAAACCCTTATTACATAAGGTTTGGAATCCTGGTAGGTATAAGCAGACTCGAACTGCTGACCTCTACGATGTCAACGTAGCGCTCTAACCAACTGAGCTATACACCTAAGTGTTGTGCATCATATTCATTTTTATTTTTTAAGACAAGTGCTTTCTATTCTTTTTTAACGTATCTGCACAAGTTTTAAGCATTTCTCTAAATTGCTTTATTTGTTGATGATTTTGCATGAATGAATATTGCTGTTGTTGATAATGCTGCGCTGTTTGAGTAAATATATGTTGCTGCTCCTGCTCTGCTGTTTCCGCCAAACGTTGCATCCAGCTATAAAAAGTTTCTGCAGGCTGCTTGTGCAAGCCAGGTTCCAATTTTTTCGAAAATTGTTGAATGGCATGCTCATAAGCTGAAACCGACCGACTGTTTCGATACACAATCCAGATAAAATAAATTAACACCACCAGCAGAATACTGAATAACATAATGATGCTACTGGTATACGCATTTTGAATACCTAACCTGGACAGCCAGCCTTGCTGCTTTTCGGCATCATAACCCACTACCTTGCTTTGCCATTGATAACTCGCGTAGTCACTCCAGATACGCATATTTTTCATCACTGCAAACTGGCGGTATTTCCACTTTTGTTCTTTGTTACCCAAAATGCTGCGATCACTTTCAATATAATCCTGCATTCCACCATCTATTCGATGGGGCGCAATAATCGCTGTAGGATCAATCCTTTGCCATTTTCCATGCAACAGCACCTCTGTCCATGCATGTGCATCGAGCTGGCGTACTTCCCAGCTGGCACGATCAGGTGCAAGCTGTCCGCCCTGATAACCCACCACCACACGTGCAGGTATTCCGACATAACGCATCAGCAAAGCAAAACTGGAGGCATAATGCTCACAAAAACCACGACGTGATTGAAACAGGAATTCATCTATCCGGTTTTCTCCCAATAATCCGGGATTCAGGGTGTAAGCAAAGTCATGCTTTCTGTACCATTGCAAAATGTTGTTTATATAGCGCTCGGGTTGCTGTCCGCTCTGCCTGAACATGTCAGATGCAAACTGGCGTGATTGCTCATCCAGGCGCCCTGGAATTTTGGTATTGATCTGTTCCAGTACGCTGGTTGTGTACAAAGCCTCCTCTTGCACCTGAGCATTCCCCAGCCATTGCAATGCAATCGGCTGATTCTGCAAAATTTGGCGTAGCGGCGTAATCCGGCCATCATGTTTTAATTCATAGTTCCGCTGCAATGGCCGTGATTGTTCCAGTCCCATCACCCACATCACATGAGGGTCAGCCGCTAAATACTGATAATCAAAACTGTCTTTGCTGTTCTGAAAACCTTGCATCGAGACGGGTTTTTCGTTTACAAAACTGCTGGTCCAGGTTTTACCGTCATACTGATCTAACACCATAGCTCGCCAATACAATTCATTGCGGCCTGGCAACTGGTTCATATCGCCAATAATTCGAAATGCCAGACTGGTCGACTGTGACAATTCGGCAATATCCCCCGGTGACATGCTGTCACTCATCCCGGTAACACTTTTTTGCACCGGAATCGGAATTGCCCAAAGTGGCGGCAAGCGCGGAAAAAACACAAACAGCAAGATAAAAAAAGGCAAAGCCAGAATCAGGAATTTGCCCACATGTTTTGCGTCACTTTGCAATGCGCCGGATGAATTTTGCAATTGCCTGAATTCATGGGTCTGTAAACGGTACAGGCCAATCAGGCAGCTGAGTAAACAGAGCACCACCATCAACGCCATCCAGATGGACTGGCTAAACAAGAATGAACTGGCACTGACAAACATGGCAAAATTAAACAGGATAATGACATCGCGCTTATTTTTGCTTTCTAAGGCTTTGGCAAATAAAAATGTCGATAAAATGGCAACGCCGGCTTCTATGCCAATAAAAGTTTGATAGTTAAAATAAATTGCAGCCAAGGCAATGAAAGTCAGGACAAAAGTCCATATTCTGGATAAAGCCCTGGTCTGATCTTTTAAGCTATAAAATAAAAAAAGGATCATCAGGGCAAAAATAAGGCTCAATAGCAGCGGATTAAACACAACCTGTGCCAGAAGTATCAATGACAGAGTCATCAGTATCGAGGTTCTGATCTGTGCATGAATCATGTTCTAAGCCTGCGCCAAAAGTTTTTTGGCCTGTAATAACTGGTTGTTACCCAGACCTGCCGCCAATTCTGCTTGCGGTAAAAAGACGGCATATGCACACTGCATTTGCTCACATTGCTCAATCAAGCCCATCATGAGACTGAGTTTTTCTTCATGCTGGGCACTTGGCATATTGTTATAATGAATTTCAATATTCATCTGCTCGTTATACTGTTCAAACACCTTGATATATAAACCTTGTCCACGTGCGGCCTGCTTCCAGGATACCGCTTGCAGACGATCTCCCAACTTGAAATTACGCAGCTCACGAAATTCATCCATATCCGGTTCAAAAGTGTGCTGATGCTGCTTGTTTTCCGCATGATAAACGGCCGCTTTAGGTGCTACCCAGGAATATTCTTTTAAATAAAAATAGGTCCAGGCACGCACTAGGCCAAAAGGATAAACTGAATATACCTGAAGGATTGGATAATCAAACCGCCCTCTTTTTTCAGTCAAAAAAGATAGGGTCATGCTGTGCTTTAATTCTGAGATGTAGATTTTTTCCAGATGCTGACTGGTTTTGACCCACAAATAACGCGGCTGCTTTTGCGCTTGCTGAAAATGGAGTTGCAAATCCAGTTGATGCCCCGCCTGTCCAACTTCATTGACTGAAACTTCAAGCTTGAGCCCATGCAACTGCTTAAAAGTTAAATAAAAACTGATACATAAAATAGCACTGACTAGAAAGCAAAAACCCAAAATCAGGTTGTTGGCATAATTTACCCCGGCAATAAAGGTCAGCAAAATCAATACGAGATACAAATACCCTTGCCGATAGATAAAAATCAAAATGTCTTTTTGCGAGAGCTGTTTGACTTTTTTAAACTGAAAGCGTTTCGCTAACCATTTTTGCCAGGGCTGGGTCAAAGGTGTAGTCAAGTGAATCACCTTTTAACTAATATGGACTTGCTGCATCAACTGCAAGGCTTCTGCTTCGCTTAAGCCCATACGATGCGACACCACAGCAGCAAACACTGCCTGCACATCATCCGGGGTCACATAACTACGCTGTTCAATAAAAGCATGCGCCTGAGCTGCTTTTTTCAAGGCCAGCAATCCACGGGTCGATAAACCATGCGGTCTTTTGCGGGTTTCAGTCGCCAGATCCAGCAGATAATCCAGCACTGCATCGGCAATATAAACTTGCGCTACCAGCTGTTGAATCACCAGAATTTCATGTTCATTAAAAACGTGTTGCAAGGTTGAAATCAGGGCATAGCGGGAATCTTGCTGTAATAACAGTTTTTCTGCCAAACGCGATGGATAGCCCAGTGACAAGCGCATCAAAAAACGGTCGAGCTGGGATTCGGGCAAGCTATACGTTCCACTCTGGAACAGGGGATTTTGGGTAGCAATTACCCAAAAAGGTTGCGGCAAGTCATAACGCACTCCATCTACCGTCACCCGTCCCTCTTCCATGGCTTCCAGCAAGGCACTTTGCGTTTTGGGACTGCAGCGGTTAATTTCATCGGCCAGCAAAATCTGGGTAAAAATGGGTCCCTGCTTGAATTCAAACTGATGTTCTTTTTGATTAAATATGTTCACCCCAATCACATCACTGGCGAGCATGTCATTGGTAAACTGGATACGCTGAAACTTCAATCCGGCAATATGCGACAAGGCACTGGACAAGGTGGTTTTACCCAGACCCGGCAAGTCTTCAAACAGCACATGTCCACCAGACAGCAGACAACATAAAGCCAGTTTGGTCTGTTGTTCTTTATCCAGAATAATGCGGTTGATTTGAGTCAAGAATGCCTGAATTTTTGCCGCAAAAAATTCCACCTGAAAATTCAGCTCTTGCTGCGCTGGTGTGAGTTCTTGTTTTTGAACTTTATTCGTACCCCAAATCACACTCTTTCCTCAATAAAAAACGGTGCATGATTAACATACACCGTTTTCCGTTTTTTCCAAACAAATCAGAAGATTTCAGACAAACATATCTTCAGCTTAGCAAGGACATTTCTTCATTCCGCCACTTGCACTTGGATAACGCGCATCCACACAGTGACGGTAAAATGTTTTAGCATCCATTGGAACCAGGTCCGGATGGTTCTTTTCCATATGCTCCAGATAGGTCTGATAATCCGGTACACCGACCATCAGGCGAAAGCTTTGCTGCAGGCGTTGCCAAATGACCTGAATAGTTTTAATGCCATTCAGCATCAACAGCTTTTTCGGTTGAGCCAGTACCGTAAACTTGATGATTTTGCCTAATGCCAGTTTCTGGCGAATTTGATCTTTTAGACTCATTTCACCTCTCCTGTCCCAATTGAATCACTGTAAATGGCTTCCGATTCCTGCACGCTTGGATTTGGATTTGCCAAGGCACGGCGAATGACGCCAATCGCAGCAAACACCATGACAATAGCCACAATCATAAAGAATCCACAAAGTACGGCATTAATCTGATTGGAGAATACAATCGTTTGCATTTCAGCAAGGTCTTTGGCTGGCTTTAAGATTTCTCCACGGGCAATGGCATCCGAGAAACGGTTGGCTTGTGCCAGGAAACCAATTTTAGGATTTTCATGGAAGATCTTTTGCCAGCCTGCAGTCATACAGGTAATGAACAGGAAAATGGTGGGAACAATCGTGATCCACACATATTTTTCTTTCTTCATTTTGAACAGAATGACCGTACCTAAAATCAGTGCCATAGCAGCCAGCATCTGGTTACCAATACCGAACAGTGGCCATAAACTGTTAATCCCGCCGAGCGGATCAACCACACCTTGGTAAACGAAGAAGCCCCAGCCTGCAACAGCCACTGCGGTACCTAACAAGTTACCAAAGAAATTGTGCGATTTTTTCACCGCAGGAATCACAATACCGACAGTATCCTGAACCATGAAACGGCAAGCACGTGTACCTGCATCCACCGCTGTTAAAATAAACAGGGCTTCAAACAGAATGGCAAAGTGATACCAGAACGCCATCATGGAACGGTTATTAAAAATTTCCGTAATAATGTGCGCCATACCAATCGCAAATGTCGGGGCACCACCGGTACGCGATAGAATTGAACTCTCACCCACTTCCTGAGCAAGCAGGGTCAAGGCTTCAGGTGTCACCACAAAGCCTAAAGTCCGCACCGCTTCTGCCGCGCTTTCAACCGTTGTACCCAGTACCGCGGCCGGTGCGTTAATTGCGAAATACACTCCAGGTTCAAGAATGGTCGCGCAAATCATCGCCATCACCGCAACGAAGGATTCCATCAGCATGCCGCCATAACCGATCACGCGAATGTCCACTTCGTTATTGACCAGCTTCGGAGTCGTTCCTGAAGAAACCAGGGCATGGAAACCGGAAATGGCACCGCAGGCAATGGTAATAAACAGGAACGGGAACATCGAACCGGCAAAGACAGGACCTGTACCATCCACGAAATGCGTTACCGCCGGCATTTTCATTTCAGGCAATGCCACCATAATGCCCACGGCCAGACCGGCAATCACGCCAATCTTCAAGAAGGTGGACAAGTAATCACGTGGAGCAAGCAGTAACCAGACCGGCAATGCCGAAGCAATAAAACCGTAAACAATCAAGCACCAGGTCAGTTGCGTACCTGAAAGGGTAAAGATGGGTCCCCAGTACGGATCAGCTGCAACATTACCGCCATAGACAATCGCCAGCATCATCAACACAAAACCAATGATAGAGACTTCTGCGATTTTACCAGGACGGATAAAGCGCATGTAAATCCCCATGAAGACTGCAATTGGAATGGTTGCGGCAATACTGAACACGCCCCATGGACTGTTGGTCAGAGCTTTTACCACCACCAAGGCAAGCACGGCAAGAATAATGATCATGACGCCTAATGCACCCAGCATCACAACGATACCTGCGAAAGATCCAAGCTCCTGCTTTGCCATTTCACCCAGTGAACGTCCATCACGGCGGGTCGAAATAAACAGAACTAAAAAGTCCTGAACAGCGCCTGCAAGCACGACCCCGACCAGCAACCAGATGGTTCCAGGCAAGTAGCCCATCTGTGCCGCAAGAATTGGCCCGACTAAAGGCCCGGCACCGGCAATGGCGGCAAAGTGGTGTCCAAACAAAACATATTTATTGGTCGGTACATAATCCAGACCATCTGCCAGACGGTGAGCGGGGGTTAAACGTCTTGCATTAAGTTCAAAAACTTTATTGGCAATAAATAAGCTATAGAAGCGATAAGCGATGCTATAGACACAGATGGCAGCTAAAACCAGCCAAACTGCATTGACATGCTCGCCTCTGCTGATGGCAAGTATTCCAAATGACACCGCACCTAGAACTGCCACCAGAAGCCACACTATTTTGGAAGTCATTGATAACTTCGGTTGAATCGTTTCCATGTAAAGCCCTCATATCTAATGCATAAATCAGCCTTAATTTTTTATTGTTCGGTATACTGCTGTTTCTTCCCTTGCGACTGTACTCCTCATATTTTGCTTTTCATCTAATACTTTGGCATAAAAAAAGGGATGATTTTGATCATCCCTTTCGATAATAGTCTATTTTAAAACCATTATGCACGTTCTAAATAGTCACCAGTACGGGTATCTACACGAACGCTTTCTTCTTGCTGTACGAATAATGGTACACGAACAACCGCGCCAGTTTCGAGTTTAGCCGGTTTGCCGCCGCCGCCAGAAGTATCACCACGTACGCCTGGATCAGTTTCCACGATTTTCAATACTACGAAGTTTGGCGCACTTACTGTCAATGGAACGCCATTGAATAACATAATTGTACACAGTTCGTTAGAATCGTCTTTTAACCATTTTGCAGCATCACCCATTGCAGTTTTGTCTGCGGCAATCTGTTCAAAAGTTTCTGGGTCCATGAAGTTCCACATTTCACCATCGTTGTACAAGTAGTTCATTTCTACTTCTACGATGTCCGCTGCTTCTAAAGAGTCACCTGATTTAAAAGTTTTTTCTAAAACTTTACCTGTTTTAAGGTTACGAAGTTTTACACGGTTGAATGCTTGACCTTTACCAGGTTTTACATATTCATTTTCCATGATTGAACATGGGTTGCCGTCAAGCATTACTTTAAGGCCTTGCTTAAAGTCATTTGTAGAATAATTGGCCATGAAAGGCTCGCTCCAAACTTACTAACTTAAATCTATTAATGCTAGACTAGCATTATTTTTAACATCTGGCATGATAAACTATTTGTATCAAGAGCAAAACTGGCAATCTCAACTGAGTGACCTGATTACGGACCCTTTAGAGTTGCTTGAAACGCTTCAGCTCTCGCCTGATCAATTATTATCAGGGGCAATCCTGGCTTCTGAAAAGTTTAAGTTGCGTGTTCCACGTGCGTTCGTCGGAAAAATGAGCATTGGTGACCCGCTTGACCCTTTGCTGTTACAAATATTGCCCCACCATCTGGAACTTGAAGATCATCCTGGATTTGTGACTGATCCTTTAAGTGAAGAACAGGCCAATCAGCAGCCAGGCGTATTACATAAATATAAATCGCGTTTTTTACTCACCTTAACCGGTGCTTGCGCAGTTCATTGTCGTTACTGTTTCCGCCGTCATTTTCCCTATCAAGAAAACCTGCCAAAAAACGAAGACTGGCTAAATATTAAACAATACATTCAAAATCAACCAGATATAAATGAAGTTATTTTGAGCGGTGGCGACCCGCTTACCCTGTACAACCGAAAACTTGCGCTGTGGATTGATCGTATTGAGTCCATGCCGCAAATTAAATTTTTGAGAATTCATTCACGGGTTCCGATCGTAATCCCCAACCGTGTCGACAATGAGCTGATTTCCCTGTTAAAAAACAGTAGGCTGCGCATTATTCTAGTGGTACACTCAAATCATGCCGCTGAGCTGGACGATTTTACCTGTTCCAAACTTTCAGCGTTGGTTCAACAACAAATTACCGTGCTGAATCAGGCAGTTTTATTAAAAGGGGTTAATAATTCTGCGCAACTGTTAGTGGATTTAAGTTACCGCCTGTTTGATGCAGGTGTGATGCCATACTATTTACACGTATTAGATAAAGTAAAAGGTGCCCATCATTTTGACTTAAGTCCTGAAGAAATTAATCTGATATATAAAGAGGTTTTAGAGAACCTGCCGGGATATTTGGTTCCTAAACTCGTTAGGGAAATAGCGGGCGAAAAAAATAAAACACCGCTTTTTGGAGTTTCAACTTTTTGAGTTAATAATAACGATGCTTATGAGTAATTCAGATATCTTCCAAACACCAACAGAGTTAAAGTTGGAAAAATTAAGCTTTTGCCCAACGAATGCAAAGGGGTTACAAGAATGGGTATCTAATTTATCCATTCTTCAACTGGGGAATTCTTCTAAAGAACTTTTCAATGCATTGCTGGAAATATCAGAACTTAAATGTCCGGAAATGTTGCGTTTTGACTTGATTCAAATCCTGCATCCGACCCTGGATAATGTTTTAAGCAGTCTGGAAAAGCATTTTTTCAATCAGGGGCTGGCGAGCAATGACCGCAGTGATCAGATTATTGAACTGGCGATGCTGTTACGTAGTCACTTTGCTAAAATTTATATCGATATCTCAAAACGCTGCAACACCCAGCTCAGCATGCAAAAGTTTTCTCTATTTGCATTCAACCAGAAGAAAAGTTTGCAGACTGCCAGAATCGTGTCTACTTATTATGCCTTGCAGCAGCTGTCTTTATTGCTTTATCAACAGCATCTGCTCTATAGCACGCCTTTATTTGGACAATGGTTAATTGCACATCAGCTGATTGAATGTGCAATTAAAAATAATTTTTATCAAACCAATATTAACCAGATTTTAGACACGCAACATCCTTTACAAACCGTTGCTCAGGCTTATTCACAACTGGTGTTGCTGGAAATTTTGAATACTCATCAAATTCGGCCTTCTGAAATGCAGGGCTTATATTTATGCAGTTTCGACTGGGCAAAACTGGTCCATATCTTACCTAAGGAAACGACGCTTTCTCGTTATATTGTCGATATTCATAAAGACTATCCCCCTGTTTTCAATGTCAATCAATCCAGTTTATATAAACCGACCATTTATATTTCAACGCAAAATTTATTAGATCACCTCTCGGAAACCCAAACCAAAAAGTCGGGTTATCTGTCGCGTAATGAAAAGTTATTCTTAACGCCGGCGCTACATTTCCATATTCACAATCTGCTTACGACCAATACGGAACGTCGTCATGAGCGTTATGAATATTCTGCACAATTACAAATCTGCTTCAGCCTTTCAGTGGCACATTTTTACCTCTCTAAGGGCAAAAACTTTCATGAGACTCTGGATCTAGATGGCAATTATCAGTTCCACAATGAAAGCAGCTTTATTAATTCGATGAATTCGAATATTCCTGCTGAAATGACGACGGCGAAAACTCTAGACCGGGAAGCCAAACAAATTTATTCAACTGAAGTTCTGGACATCAGTGTCAATGGTTACAGAATTAAATGGAATGGCGCTGCACCTTCGAATTTGAAAACCGGCGAATTTATTTTAATTCAGGAAAATACCCACAGTCCCTGGCGTGGTGGTGTGATCCGCTGGATCAAGCAGTCCACAGCCAAAAGCCTGGAACTGGGACTGGAAGTCCTGGCACAAGATTTATTCCCTTGTGCTGTCATGATCAAAACTGATCGTCATAGCCATAACTACCAACCTGCCCTGATCGTTCAGTCTAGCCAGCTTGATGAGGTATCCACCAGCCTGATCGTTTCCGGTTCACATATGTTTAGAGAAAAACAAACCATTCATCTGCGCTTGGGACAAGAAGAAATAAAAATTTATTTAACCAAAGCACAAATCATTACACAAAGTTTTATTCATTTTGAGTTCGAATTACTGAATGAGCATCAAGAAAACCTGATCAAGAACTTTATTAATAAGCAAACGAATGAAGTCAAGAATCACGATTTATGGGAAGCATTGAAGTGAGAAATCCATTATTGTCCAAAAAGTTAAAGCGTACTGAAACACGTTTACTCATTATCGATGACAATCAGATCCGTTTTAACCAAATTCGTGACCTTTTAACATCAAGTGAACATGTGGTACATGCTACCTTGCTGGATGACTTACAAAATTTTGAAAAACAATTACATCATCCATGGGATCTGGTGATTTTTGGCCGTGCTTATGACCTGAAATATGAACAGGCGTTAAGCTTAATCCGTCTGTCTAAGCAACCCAACCTTCCTATGATCCTGCTCAAGCCTGATGATTATCAAGCTGATCAATATGCGGGATATATTCGTAAAGGCGTCTATGACATTCTTAATCTGGATTATCCAGATCGTTTTTATCTCGGGCTTTTACGTGCACTTTCACTCAGTCGTTTGGTCCTGACGCAACAACATTTAATGGAAGAGCTAGAAACAGCTCAAACGCATGCCCAGTCTTTAGTTCAAGAGAGCAACAAAGCCATTGCATTGATTCAGGAAGGTATTCATGTTCAGGCAAATCCTGAATATTTAGCACTTTTTGGAATTAAGGATGAAGATGAGATTGTTGGACTTCCCCTGCTGGATCTGCTTCAGCCTAAAGATTTAAATGACTTTAAGCTACGTTTTAAAAAAATTTCACAAGGTCAGTTTGATTTGGGGCGTTTTGAAATCAACAGCCTCAATGATCAGGTCTCTATTCCCAACCCGCTTAAAATCGAGTTTTTGCCCTCTACGGATGAAGAAGATGCGGTACAAATTACCGTTGATATGGACTCTTCACCATCAGCTCAGGCGACCTCTCCGACTGATGCGCAAAAGCCGAATACTTATCAGCTGATTAATCGCACAATTACTCAACAGCCTTCTGATATCAATGCCTTGGTTCTATTCTCCTTGACTTCCTGCCCGGACAGCATTTTTGAAGGTGAATGGGATACTTTCAAAAATTATTTCAGCAATATCAAGGAATTTTTAAAAGAACAAACCCATGTACCCTTATTTGAAATGAGTTCCGGAATTTACGTTGCTTTGTTCCAAGCTGAATCCAAAGCCAAGTTAGAGTCCAAACTTATCGGTTTAAGCTCGCTGAAAAAACCGCAATTGCTGTCGATTAACCAAACATCTTATCCGCTTAATCTCAGAATTGGCTATACACTATTAGATACTGAAATTCGCGATGAAAAACATTTTGAACAATTTATTGCTTCAGCCTACAAGACTGTTTTACCGGAAAATCAGCCGACTCCAGCACTTGAATTAGAAACACCATTAGACATTCCAAGCATTGATCTGCACCAGTCCGAAATTAAGGCAGCACCGAGTTCGCCTGAAGCAGCCCTACTCCGAGCCTTGCAACAAAGTCTGGATCGAGGTGAAATTCATCTTAAATATCAGCAACTTTACGACAAGCAAGACACCAATTTATATACTTATGAAGTGACCAGTGGCTTTATTTATGAAAATACCTGGAAAGATTTGGCAGGTTTAAGAGAACTTGCAGAAGATCCTGAATTATCTATTAAACTGGATCGCTGGATACTCGTGGAGTCATGTAAACAGCTGCATAACTTCATTACTCAATATCCTGAAGCAAAATTGATTGTAAATCTGAATAAAGCGGTTCTCTTACACGATCGCACTTTCCCTGAATTTATTTCAAAACTGATTACCATTGTGCGCAGTAAATTGAAGCATCCGTTAATTTTACAATTTTCGGAAGAAGATATTAGTCAGAATATTTCAGATGCCCAAAAGTATATTGCCCAGTTACGTCAATTTGGTGCTGAGGTCTCTCTTCGAGACTTTGGGAATACCATCTATAGCGAGTCGATGTTACGTCAACTGGATGTGAATTGTTTAACCTTGCATCAAAATTTGACCAAAATGTTGCAGGCAGAAAAAACAACCCAGGAGTTACAGGAAAAACTGAGCGCTTTCCTGGAAATCAAACCTGGCGAAATCATGCTGCGTGACCTGAATGACATGACCCTGTTTGCGAATGCATGGAATGTGGATGCACGTTTTATTCAGGGCGATTATTTCCAGAAAAAACTAGATCATTTGATTGATGTACAAGACCAGTAGGTCTTGTACAAAGTCTGTCATTGAGTCATTGATGAAATGACAGGCATAAAAAAACGGGCAAAAAGCCCGTTTTTTTCATTTTGGGTATTAACGTTTGATAGAACGTGACATACCAGCAAAACGTTGTTTGAATTTGTCGATACGGCCGCCAGTGTCCACATTCTTTTGTTTACCAGTATAGAATGGGTGGCATGCTGAACATACGTCTAGGTAAATTGTTTCTTTACCAAGCGCTGAACGAGTTTCGATTACGTTACCACATGAACAAGTAGCAACTAATTTTTCATATTTTGGGTGAATATCGGCGCGCATCGTCGATTACTCCTAAGTTAAGAAAGGCTTATGCTGTCATCGCAATTGATCACTCTCATGATTCATGAGGAATAAGCTTAATCCAGGAAAAAGCTAGACCAACACCACAACAGACCATTCTTTTGGCCCACCGAGACGGATACCGTCAGAGCTAAGCACAACAAGTGGGCGCAATTATACGGGAAAAAATAACAGATAGCGAATTATTCTTTACATTCTTCTATCGCGTTAAGCTCATCTGCAGGATGTTTTGACCAGTAGTTGGCAATGACTCCACAGACCATGAGCTGAATCTGATGAAAAATCATAATTGGGAGAACGATCATACCCAAAGGCTGCCCAATAAACAGGATTTGTGCCATCGGTACGCCACTGGCCAATGTTTTTTTCGAACTGCAAAAGAACATCGCGACTTGGTCTTCCCGGTTAAAACCCAACCATTTCGGAATATATAAAGCCAGTAGCATGATGATAGTCAAAAACACTGAACAGGCTATGGTCAAAATCAGCAACGTTTGCCAGCTGACTTCTTGCCACAAACCGGCGACCACAGCCCCACTAAATGCCCCATACACCACCATCAAAATAGTACCCTGATCGAATGCTTTGACAATACCGGGCAATTTCAACATATACGGATAAACATAAGGGCGTAATATTTGCCCCAATATAAATGGGACCAGTAACAATAAGGTAATTTGAAGAATTGAGGATGTAGGATCAAAGCCATGTTGCGACTGACCTAAAATAAAGAAACTCACCAATACAGGAGTAATGAACATGCCGACGATATTGGAAAATGAAGCACTGCAGACTGCACTGGCGACATTGCCTTTTGCCACCGAGGTAAATGCAATGGAAGATTGCACGGTTGATGGCAAGAAGCACATGAACAGGAAGCCCCAGTACAACTCTTTGCCCAACATCGGTAAAAGAATCGGTTTAGTCAATAGACCTAAAAGCGGAAATAATGCAAAAGTGAAAGCAAACACCACCACATGGAATTTCCAGTGCATGATGCCCTGCACTACTGCTTCTCTGGACAGTTTTGCCCCATGCAAAAAGAATAGAATCGCAATTGCCACCGAGGTGATCACACTAAAAATATCCGCAGCCAGTCCCGATATGGGCAGAAGGCTTGCCAAGATCACCATCACAATCAACAAAATAGTAAAGCGATCCAATGCCAATAATTTTAACATCGCTACTTCCTGTAATCATTGAAAATATAACAAAGCCCAATAAGTGAATTTACCTACTGGTAAAGTTTCATCTTACTGGGCTAAATAAATAAAGCCAGTGTTTCACTTCTATGTTGAATATTTAGTTTATCTATATCACTTTATGATCAGACTTCTTTCATCAATTCTTTTTTATTTCTCTTGTACAGACTTGAAATACATTTCAATTCAGCTCAGGCAGAAAAATACAAAAAGATGTGAAAATGATGAAAGAAATCTATTAGTTATTTCTGGCATTGGCATCCTGCTGAATCAGCTCAATTTTATAGCCGTCTGGATCTTCAACAAAAGCGATCACGGTAACACCACCCTTCATTGGCCCAGCTTCACGCACTACCTTACCGCCACGTGCCTTAATCTCTTCACAGGCTTTGTAGGCATCATCAACCGCAATGGCAATATGACCATAAGCATTTCCCAGCTCATAACTTTCTGTGTCCCAGTTATGGGTCAACTCCAGTACCGTATGATCTTTTTCATCGCCATAACCGACAAAAGCCAGAGTGAATCGACCTTCTTCATAATCGCGTTTACGAAGCAAAGTCATACCGAGTACTTCAGTATAGAACTTTAAAGATTGTTCCAAATTGCCTACACGTAACATGGTATGCAGCATGCGCATGATTCATTTTCCTATGTTTTCCATTTTTATAGACACTATAGGGACTTGGTGGGGAAAATTCAATTTAGCAATCTGGCGGTGGATATCATTTATTGTTCCATTGCCCTGTTGTTTTGACATTTTTAAATCATAATGTGCTTATTGTGCTTAATAGTAAAGCGCACCGTAAGGATGAAGTCTTTACTTAAGCTATTTACAAGATAAGCCTAAACCTTTACGGCAATTTTTAGCTCAAGAAAAACCCATTTCATCTTCACGACAAAATGGGTTCTTCATTCAGTTTTTTTAAAATTTGAGCTTAATTGGACTGTTGTTGATGTTCACGCAACAGCTTCGCCACCCAGACCACCAGAATTAAAATGGGAATGCCAATCAGCGTGGTCATGAGGAAGAAATTCGGATAACCGATATTGGTCACAATAGTCCCTGAGTAGCCACCTAAAATTTTCGGCGTTAAAGTCATCAGTGAACTGAAAATGGCATATTGTACTGCCGTGAAAGATACGCTGGTTAAACTGGACAAGAATGCAATGAATGCTGCACCCGCCAATCCAGATGCAAGGTTATCGACAATAATGGCAAAATATAGCCACAGTGAACTATAAGGTTTAATCACCTTGCCGCTAATTTCAACATCGTCAGTTGATTGAGCATTGACTGCCGCTAAAGGCTGTACATCAATATCCAGACCTTTGGCTGTGGCTGAACCCATATCGACCGTATAGCGATGCTGTGTGCTTAAAATCGCTTTGTCATTATCGATCACTTCCGCCACAAGCTGTTTTGATGCTGAATTTGCCAGGCTTTCTGCAGGAATAGCAGTGCTAAACACACCTGTTTTGTCCAGATTGGCATCGAATTTCTGTTCATCCAAATGCAAGACAATTTTTTGTGTCTCAGTCAATGGCTGTCCAAAATACTGGCCACGCACCACCAGACTGTTCTCTTGTTCATGTGCAGTAATCACATTATCACTGGTCACCGGCAGAATTTGCATCATGCCCGATTGAACACCCTGCTGCTGTGCATCCTGTTTTAAATAAGGTACAGCGCTCATGACTGGCGGCTGGGCATCATCGTCATATTGGACTTGAACCTGTACGGCATTGGCTTGGGCCAAAACCTGACTCGGCACTTTCAGTTTCCAGTAACCCACCTCATCCGACTGAACCTGATACTTATGCTGACCTACCGTAACTTGAACATCATGGGTTGGCTGACCGGATTTGACCAAACCGATAAAAATCAGGTTAGTTGAGCTGGCAAGAACGGCACCGACAAACATCAGTTTCATAATGTTCATGCGCTGTGCCAGCAAGCCCCCCAGAAAACCACCGACCAGGCTGAAAATCACCCCGTAAATTTTTACTGCTTCAGCAATCTGCTCTTTGCTAAAGTTTAAATCCTGATAGAACACATTGGAAATCACCCCGGCAATAATGTCCGAAATACGGTAAAAACCGATGAGCAACAGCAAAACCAAAGCCAGCTTTAGGCCATAGCGTTTAAAGAAATCGGCAATCGGGCTGATCCAGGTTTCCATCGCCATTTGCTTGTTGACCGCACCCATTTTGACCAATAATGTGCCCAGCAATACGGCTACCGCAGCAGATCCAATAAAACGCAGGCTTTCAAAGCAGAACAACAGGAACGAATCGGTAATTGAAAATTGTGCCTTAATAGATTCGGTTAAAGTTCCAGAAAAAATATAGCTCACGACAAAGCCAATCACGGCAACAAAAAATACAGCCACCAGACGATAGTAATCGCTACGCTTATAATCTTTATAGCTACGATCCACCTGCGGTTCACGAATCACGAAAGTGGTGATAATGCCCACCAGCATAACTGCGGCCATAACCAAATACGTGATTTTCCATGCACTATAAATATAGTTTCCCTTGGCCGTGCCAAGCGATGCTGCAAGGAACAACGCACCGGCTCCAGCTACAATCATCCCGATGCGATAACCGGCATTATAAGTGGATGCAAGGACTGTCTGCATTTCAGTTTCAGCCAGTTCAATACGATAGGCATCAATCACAATGTCCTGAGTCGCTGCAGAAAAACCCAGCAACACGGCGCCTGCTGCCATCTGATACAAATAGCCCTGACCGAGTGCCGGATTAGAAAAAGCCATCATACAAATGGCGCTGATAATTAAAACTTGTGCAATCAGCAACCAGGCCCGACGACGCCCCAGCTTTTTGGTCAGGAAAGGCACCGGCAATTCATCAATCAAAGGTGCCCAGACAAATTTGAATGAATAGCCCAGTGCTGCCCAGCTAAAAAATGTCACTGCACTTTTTTCAATGCCCGCTTCACCTAGCCATAAGGACAGACTGGAAAAGATCAAAAGAATGGGAATACCGGCTGAAAATCCTAAAAACAGCATGACCAGTGCACGACGATCGAGAAAAGCAGTAAAGGCAGATTTCCACCCTGTAGATTGTGTTGTCATTGCGTTGTTTTTTTCTGCAAAACTGAATGCTGCTATTCAAACGCTTAATAAGTTCAGTTTCAACAATAATTGTGAAATCATTATTTTATTTTGTCGATAAAAACGACCTGCGTGCTTGAATTTTTCGACTAAACCTGTATACCTTTAAATCTCTATTGCAATATTTTAGTTTTGGATTTAAACAGTGCCCCAAAAACTCGATCAAATGAATTCTTTATTATCTGCAACAACCACAGTGACTCAACCAGACCCTATACCAAGCAGTTTAATTTCAGCATTCGATCAACCGGAAATTCAAAACACCCTGACCAAAACACAGCTTCATCCCAAACAACTGACGCATATTCCCAATCTCGAAAAAATTCCTGCGTCAACACGAAGAATTAAACCGCTCAATGACTTTCTTGGGCAAGATCGCGCACGAGCCTCGGTTGAAGCAGGCATCGCCCTGCCTTACTCGGGCTATAATATTTTTGCAGTCGGTACGGCAGGCTTGGGTAAACGCACCATGATCAAGCGTTTACTGCAACAGCATGCCAAGACCATGCAAACCCCGAATGACTGGGTCTATGTCAACAATTTCAAGTTCCCCCGTCAGCCAATCGCACTTGAACTGCCACCAGGACAAGCACCTAAATTCCAGGCCTTGCTGCATCAAACCTGGCAAACCATTTTAAAACAGCTGGAACGGCGCTTTACGGCTGAAACCTACCACAACCGTATTGAAATGATTCGCGAGCAAACTGGCGATGAACAGCAATCGGCCCTGGTCGAACTGACCAAAGAAGGTGCAGACTTTGATTTAAAACTGATTTCTCAAGATGATGAACACTGCTTCGTGCCGGTTCATCTGAAAGACAATGAATAT
The DNA here is from genome assembly GCF_049808495.1 of Acinetobacter sp. G11. Taxonomy (NCBI): domain Bacteria; kingdom Pseudomonadati; phylum Pseudomonadota; class Gammaproteobacteria; order Moraxellales; family Moraxellaceae; genus Acinetobacter; species Acinetobacter sp. G11. Next base: position 94,011 of record NZ_JBNCAT010000006.1, on the reverse strand, counting down.
CAGGAAATGTCCAAAGAAGACATTAATGCTCTGGATAGCAAACAGCGCGCAGAGATTGCCTCGAATATCCGCTACATGAATAAAAAGCTGGAGCGTTTGGGCTTGCATTTAGGTGATCTGGAAGATGACGCACGGGATCAGGTCCAGCATCTCAACCGCGATATTGCCAAGCAAGTGGTGATGCCGCGCATTGACCTGATTCAAAACAAATACCCCGATGTCGATGGCCTGACTGAATATCTGCAATATTATGCGGAAGATATCATCAATAATGTAGAAATTATCCTTGAACAAGAAGAGGATGATTTTGCTCCGGGCATCTTCAGTCGCGTACCTTCACGCTATCAGGCCAATATCATCGTTTCCTATAAGCCAAATAGCGGTGCGCCAGTCATTTTTGAAGATTTCCCGACCCACTACAACTTGTTGGGACATGTGGAACAGCTTACTCAAAATGGCACCATTACCACCGACTTTACCCTGATTCGTCCAGGTTCACTGCATAAGGCCAACGGCGGTTTTCTGATGCTTGAAGCCGAACAGCTGCTGGAACAGCCTTATGCATGGCAAGGGCTAAAACGTGCCCTGAAATCTGGAAAATTAAAGCTGTCCTCGCTGGAACATATGCTGACCTTAACCGGCAGCATTTCCATCGAACCGCAAGCGATTCCATTAAATATTAAAGTGATTTTGCTTGCAGAACCTGAAATTTATTATGAAATTCTGGAACTGGAACCTGAGCTTGGCAGCGTGTTTAAAATTCGGGCCGATTTCACCGACACATTACAACGTAATGACATTAATGAACAAGCCTATATGCAATTGATTGCAGACTATGTTCAGGCCGACAAACTCTTGCCTTTTGACCGTTCTGCGCTGGCTGCACTACTCACCGATTCAAGCCGTCAGGCGGAAGACCAAAGCTCATTGTCATTGCATGCCTTAACTTTGGGTGACCTGATCCGCGAAGCGCATCATCATGCAGCGCAAGCCGGTGACAAAACCGTTTCAGAAAAACATATCAATACCGCACTTGATCATCGCAAGTATCGCTTGGGTTATTTACGTGAACTATACTGGCAAGATTTAACACGTGGCACGCAGCTCATCGAAACCAAAGGTCATCGTTTGGGTCAGATCAATGCCCTGTCGGTAATTCAGTACGCCGATGTCGAATTTGGCTTGCCTTCACGTTTGACTGCATCGGTCTATCAAGGTGGCGGTGACATTCTGGATATCGAGCGTAGTGTTGAACTGGGCGGCTCACTGCATGCCAAAGGCGTATTGCTGATGTCCAGTTTCCTGAAAGCGCATTTTGGCCGTGAACAGATGCTGCATTTTTCAGCTGCCCTCGCCTTTGAACAAAGTTATGGTCAGATTGATGGCGACAGTGCAACCGTGGCTGAGCTCTCTGCCCTTATTTCTGCCATTAGCCAGTTACCGATTGACCAGTCCTGGGCCATTACCGGCTCCATGAACCAGCTGGGTCAGGTTCAACCGATCGGAGGCGTCAATGCCAAAATTGAAGGCTTCTATGATGCCTGCAAATTGCAAGGCTTGACAGGCAAACAAGGGGTGATTATTCCCTATCAAAATATGGAACACCTGATGTTGCGTCATGATGTAATTGAAGCTGTAGCCCAAGGTCAGTTCCATATTCACGCCATTGAAACCATTGATCAGGCTTTAGAACTTTTAATGGCACGTCCTGTAGGCACACTGAATAAAAAAGGTCGTTACAGTAAAGGTTCAATTTATGCTGCGGTCATGGATCAGTTAGAATATTGGCAGGCGCTGGAAGATGGTGCCGAACTGGAAGAAGAGCCGAAGAAAAAGAAAAAAAAGAAGAAAGACAAGAAAAAGTCCAAAACTGAAGCAGCAACGGATGAAACGGGATCAGCCACATCGGCTGAAGCTGTTGCAAATGATCCAAACCACAGATCAGAAGATCGCTGACATTTTCTGAGACATAAAAAAAGCGCCTTCAAGGCGCTTTTTTTCATACCGCATCATTACACTGAATTATGCTTCAGGTGCCGGGCTGTACTGTTCAACCAAAGGTTTTAACTCACCTTTTTGGAACATATCCAGCATGATATCGCTACCACCGATCAATTCGCCATTGATCCACAATTGTGGGAAGGTAGGCCAGTTGGCAATTTTCGGTAAAGTTGCACGAATATCCGGGTTTTCCAAAATATTGACATAAGCAAATGGACGACCAATTTGACTGAGTGCTTCTACCGCACGTGCAGAGAAACCACATTGTGGGAATTGTGGTGTACCTTTCATGTAAAGTAACACTGCATGTTTAGCAATTTGGTCACGAATTAACGCTTCAGTATCGCGTACTTGTTCAGTCATTGATAAATCCTCAACTAATCTGCTTCGCATTATACCCAAAACTGGACGAAACAGTATCTCTAAAGCAATAAATCCATTTTTATTTACATTTGGGCTTTTATTCTGTTCTGGATTTTGCTTATATAAACTTTTATTTTTCCCTCCTAACAGATAAGAGTTAGTCATGAATAACATTACCCTTGCTCCTGTGCAAACTGATCAACCATCTCATTTGATGCCGGTATTTGGCCGTCAGCCGATCAGCTTTGTCCGAGGACGAGGTTCTTATCTTTATACTGAAGACGGTACTGAATACTTAGATGCCTTAACCGGTATTGCAGTATGTGGCCTGGGCCATTCACACCCTGCGGTCACTGAAGCGATTGCCGAACAGGCTGCTACCCTGATGCATACCAGCAACATTTTTGAAGTGCCTTGGCAAACGGCAGCTGCACAAAAACTGGCTGAAGTTTCCGGCATGGAAGAAATTTTCTTCTCCAATAGTGGTGCAGAATCAAATGAAGGTGCCATTAAAATCGCGCGTAAATTTGGCCATATGCAAGGGATTAACACCCCAAAAATTATTGTGGCAGATCATTCTTTCCATGGCCGTACTTTGGCGACCCTTTCAGCGACGGGTAACAAAAAGGTTCAAGAAGGTTTTGCGCCTTTGGTTGAAGGTTTTATCCGTGTGCCATTTGGTGATATCGAAGCCATTGAAGAAGCTGCAATTCAGCATCCGGACATCGTGGCAATTCTGGTTGAACCGATTCAGGGTGAAGGTGGCGTCAATACTGCCCCTCAAGGCTTTAGCTACCTGGAAGAAATCCGTCAAATCTGCAATCAGCACAACTGGCTGATGATGCTGGACGAAGTTCAAACGGGTAATGGCCGTACCGGTAAATACTTTGCTTACCAGCACACCAATATTGTTCCCGATGTACTCACCACTGCCAAAGGCTTAGGCAATGGTTTTCCGATTGGTGCAGTGATGACCCAAGGCCGCGGCGTCGGCGTGTTAACGGCTGGCAACCACGGTTCTACTTATAGTGGTACTGCCCTGGGTTCACGTGTGGTTTATACGGTTATTGATACCCTTCAAAAAGAAAACCTGGTTGAAAATGCCGCAAAAATGGGGAGTTATATCGTTGAGCAGTTGACCCAGCAACTGGCTGATCAAAACGTTAGCGTTCGTGGTTTTGGTCTGATGATTGGTATTGAGTTACCAAAAGCCTGTGGAGAATTGGTCAATGTGGCACGTGATGAATATCATTTAATTGTCAATGTGACTGCCGGTTCTGTCATTCGTTTATTGCCAGCCCTCAACATTAGCCAAGAACAGGCAAATCAATTGATTGAACGCCTGGTTAAAATGATCAAGGATTATTTGGCTTAAGCCTTCAACCCAGTCTAAAAAAGCCGCTGATCGCGGCTTTTTTGTGCTCTATTCTTATGAGACTGTCTGGTAAATTCTTCCGCCGGGTAACTGGCTAAAGTATTGTTTTAATGCCTCTAAACAGCGATGAACCTTCATCGGCTGCTGATCTTTTTTTGCTGTGATGGCATATAAAGTGAAATTTTCCAGTTTCCACTCTGGTAAAACTTCCACCAGCGAGCCATTCACTAAATCTTTTTGTACATCCAGATATAAAATTCGTGCAATACCATGTCCTTGCAAACATAATGATTTTGCCACCAGGACGTTATTGGTACTTAAACGGGATTTCATTTCCAGATTTACGGTTTTATCTGACACTGCATGTTGAAATGAAAAGTGTTGATAATTTTTCATGATATTGACTGGGATCAGATCGTGATGATCTAGATCTTCAGGTCGCGATACAGGTGCCGACTGATTCAAATAGCTTGGGGACGCCACCAGAACCTGCTCTACCAGAGCCAGCGGCACCACATTCAAATGATGATCTTCTATTTTCGGACTCATGCGCAAGGCAATATCAATACGCCCTTCCATTAAATCAATATATTGATTATCTGCCTCTACATGGACAGCTAAACCACGGTGTGCCTGCATCCAGTGAGACAATGCAGGAATCACATGATTCGCACCAAGTTCCGGGGTTGTGGCAATGCGTAAATCCCCCACCAAGTCATCGCGTAACTCGTTGATACGGATTTTCCCACGCTCTGCAGCGGCAAGCATTTCTTGACAGCTGTGGAAAAAGGCCTGTCCGGCTTCAGTCAAATTTAATTTTCTCGTAGATCGATGTAGAAGTGTGACTTCCATTTCATTTTCTAAAGAACGAATTTGCTGACTCACGGCGCTGGTCGTGATTCCTAACTCACGTGCAGCACCGCTAAACGAGCTTTTTTCAACAACACAAGCAAACACACCCATTGCTCGAAGTTGATCTAACATAAATTTCCCTCTGAACTTATGATTACTTTATCTTTCCGATAAAAGCAACTCATTGTATTATACGGTGAAATTTATGTTTTGTATTTCTAAAATTTAATTTATTGGTAAAACGCTGGTCGGATTGATGGGTTTGCCATTTAAACGTACCTGGAACTCGAGCATGGTGCGACTGGTTCCTGTTGAACCCATTTCAGCAATTTTCTGCCCGGCTATCACATTCTGGCCACTGCTCACATTCATTTTACTGTTGTGGGCATAAGCCGTAATGTAGCCGTCAATATGCTTGATCAGAACCAAATTGCCATATTCTTTCAAACCATCTGCTGCATAGACCACTTGACCATCTGCCGCTGCAAAAACTGCATCACCCGTATTCCCGCCATAGCGAATACCTTTTACATTTGCAGCCACATTAAAGCTTGCAATAACTGGGCCATTACTTGGTTTTACCCAGCGCAAAGCAGAAACTTGCGAAGATGCCACGGGTGCAGTTATCGTAGTTACCGGAACAGCAGGTTTAGCCGGTGCAGTCGGAAGCTGAACGGTTTGGCGCTGAATCGGCGCTGCCTGGGTCACCGCTTGTGTAGTGGTCGTCCGACGTGAGCCTGAATCCTTTAAACGCAAAGATTGACCGACATAAATGCGATAGGGTGCCGCTATATCATTCATATCAGCCACACTGGTATAAGCCAGACCATAACGTGCAGCAATTCCGCTTAATGTATCTCCAGACCGAACAGTATAGTAATCTGGCGCAGCCGCGTAACGTGTTGCATTATGAACTTGTGGTTTTGAAGCACAACCACTCAAAATGGCTGTGGCAATAACAGCTGTAGACAACACCATGGTTTTCAACAAGCCTGCAGGCGCAGCAAATATGCGATACGGTGACACCAAGTGCATTAATCTTCCTCTCTACACATTAAGTCTGTTTATTGGTTTGCGCTAAGATTAGCAAAAAAGCATCTGAAAAATATGTTCAATTCCGCTTTTTCACAAAGTTATAACACTACTGGACACTATTTAGAAAACTGTGCGTGTAATGTGTGCAAAATCTCATAATTTGTGGCGTCCATTTGAATCGGCGTAATACTGACATAACCATTTGCCACCGCAAAAAAGTCCGATTCGATTTCAGTTAAACCTTTTTTAGGTTCAGCAACTGCCTCTCCTGACAATCCAATCCAATAAACCTGGCGTCCACGTGGGTCTACATGACTGGTAATTGGTTTAGATTGACTGCGACGTCCCTGATAGGTAATTTTCGAACCTTTCAATTCAGATATATCTGGAATATTCACGTTAAAAATATGACGCGGCGGTAAAATCGGCAACCCCTGGACAATGAAATCATGCACCCATTTTGCTGCCACGGCATAATCATTCGGGCTGTCATAGGAACGCACATTGGGACCGGCCATGGATACGGCAATAGCCGGCTGTTTCATCAGGCGGCCTTCGAAGGCGGCTCCGACGGTGCCTGAATAAAGCACATCATCACCCAGATTTGCTCCACTGTTAATTCCGCTGACCACCAGATCAAATTCAAAATCAAATAAGCCGTTCATGGACAGATATACACAGTCTGCAGGCGTGCCATTGACCGCCCAGACATCGGTTGAAATCTGAACAGGCCGTAAAGGACGGTCTAAAGTCAGTGCGCTGGAAAAACCACTGCGTTCACTTTCAGGGGCAACAATAACTACACGGCCAAGTGGAGCCAGGGCTTGAGCCAATGCCTGAATACCGGGAGCAAAAACGCCATCATCATTGGCAATTAATATATTCACTACAACATCTCTTAACGGTTAAAAATGACTAATCAGAACATTTGATTGAATTGTATAGAAAATTATATATATTTGACGCTCAACATCCATTCAAAAAGTGTGATTTAAAAATGACTAAAAGCATATCATTTCGTGGCTTATTGGGGTTAGGCATTGCGGCATTATTATCTTCTAGTGTGTTAGCCAATGACGGCTTATCTTTAGAAGAAGCCAATACGATTGTGAAAGAAGACCTTGCTTCAACTCAGGTGATGGCTGAAGTATGCCCTGCCATTATTGGTAAAAATGCAAAATTTGATCAAAACATTCAGCTTTTGATTCAAGCCTATCTGCAAGACTATTCCGATAAATCAATGACTTTTGATAAAATTCAAACAGATATAGAATATAAGGCTGTACTGGATGAAGCCCGTCAGGCGGCAAAAGAAACCAGCCAGGATGAGCAAAAATCGGTTTGTGATGATGTGGTCAATTATCAGGCTTGATATAGAGCACTGGCTTTATATGAAGTCATCATAATATTGAACATTTATAATGATCATCGGCATAAAGAAGTTTCTTCTTTATGCTTTTTTTGATGCTTTTCTCAGCTCTAACTCTTTTTATAAACCGGGTCATTTTCAACCGCTTCAATACATTTATGTACTTACAATTACGAAAAATATCGTTAAGCTTATTTTTATTGTGATGTTTTTAAATCATTCAGGTCTGTTTAATGAAATTATTTATGCTTAAATCGCTTTCTTTGGGACTGTTGACCACTGCTGCAATGGCTCTTTCCATGACTCACGCAGCCACACCAAAAGATGAAAATATTGAAGTGACTCCGCTACAAAAAGTCACCCAGCAAGAGCTGGCTGCCATTTATGTACTCTCGGAAGTATGTCCAGGTTTAGTGAAAGATCATGCTAAATTTGAACAGGGATATGCCAAGCTGGCACAGGAATATTTACCTGCCGAAAATAATGCGGTTTCAAGCCTGGCTAAACTCAGTAAAGAGAAAAAATTTAAACCTATTTTAGCTGAAGCACGTAGCGATGCGAAAAAAGCAGGTGACGCAAAAAACCAGGAAATTTGCCGAGAACTCACCACATACAGCAAATAACACAAATTGGTTACAATACTTTTGAGAATAAGCTGATTTCCCCCATAGAAGTCAGCTTTGCTTTGTCCTAAAATGCAAAGCTCTTTGTGCTTATTATTAAGATATTGGAACCACCCAGAATGACCCACAAAAGCGCCCTTGCTGCATTATTACTATTGCCGAGCTTCACATACGCAGCAACTGTCTTATCTGCACCACCAGAACTCAATAATAAATCTTATGTTTTAATGGATTATGAGACAGGGCAAATCCTCGCATCAAAAAATGAAAATGAAAAATTAGCACCTGCTTCCATGACCAAGATGATGACCAGTTACATCATCGAACAGAAGTTATTGAGCGGTGAACTGACTGAAAATGAAAAAGTTCGCATGAACGAATCTGCGTGGTGTCGTGGCAGCAGCACGGAATCATGTATGTATGTCCCGCTTAACGGTACTGCAACGGCACTGGAAATGCTGCGCGGGATTATCATCCAGTCTGGTAATGATGCCTCTAAAGCCATGGCAGAACATATTGCCGGCAATGAAGGTACTTTTGCCCACATGATGAACCAGGAAGCAAAACGTATTGGCATGACCAATACCAGTTTCATCAACGCAACGGGTATGCCTGCTGAAGGTCACTACTCGACTGCCAAAGATATGGCGACACTTGCGCAACATATCATTCATGACAGTTCAAAGTATTATCCAATCTATTCTGAAAAAGAATTTACCTTTAACGGCATTAAACAGGGTAACCGTAATGCCTTGCTTTATACTGACCCGAGTGTAGACGGCTTAAAAACCGGCCATACTGAAGAAGCCGGTTATTGCTTAACTACCTCTGCCAAACGTGGTCCATTACGTTTAATTTCCGTGATTTTTGGTGCACCAAGCATGAATGAGCGTGCATCACAAACACGTGAACTTTTGGCTTGGGGTTATGCAAACTTTGAAACCGTAAAAGTTCAACCTGCCAATCAGGTTCTGGCTAAATCAAAAGTCTGGTATGGCAAAAGCAATGATGTTCAAATTGGCCTGGCAGAAAACTTTAACGTGACCATGCCTAAAGGCGAAGCCAATGCCATTAAAACTCAACTGGTGGTTCAGCCTAAACTGACTGCACCTTTGAAAAAAGGTCAAGTGGTAGGTAAATATGTGGCTACCTTGAACGGTAAAGTGATTGCGGAAAAACCGCTTGTTGCCCTTCAGGCTGTTGAAGAAGCCGGTTTCTTTGCCAAAATAATTGATCACATCAAACAATTCTTTGCAAACTTGTTCTAAGCCCAGTTTTAGACTTAAGTTAAAGCATCCACACTTCGGTCTGGGTGCTTTTTTATTTTATAATGCTTGAAACCCACAGACTGAAACTCTCACATGGCTAAAAACATTCGTCCCTATTTAGATATTGCACCGCAGATTGATGACTCATGTTATGTCGATGACATGTCTGTCGTGATTGGCGATGTGAAACTTGCGGAAAACGTTTCGGTGTGGCCGTTTGCCGTGATTCGTGGTGATGTCAATCATATCCGTATTGGTAAAAATTCCAATGTGCAAGATCATGCCATGCTGCATGTCAGCCATAAAAAAGCCGATAAACCTGAAGGTTCACCGTTAATTATTGGTGAAGATGTGACCATTGGCCATCATGTGACTTTACATGGCTGTAGCATTGGCAATCGGGTATTGGTGGGGATCAACACCATCGTTTTAGATGATGTCATTATTGAAGACGATGTAATGATTGGCGCAGGCTCTTTGGTACCATCGCGTAAACGTCTGGAAAGTGGCTATTTATATGTGGGCAGTCCGGTACAGAAAGTTCGTCCACTTACAGAGAAAGAAAAAGAATTTTTGCCTTATTCAGCGAGACATTATGTGAAAGTGGCAGGGAATTATAAATAGAGCATCAGGATGCTGCGTTTATTAATAAAAAAGTACAATCCATTTCAAAAGTAAAAAACATTCAGTGCTATAATTTAATAGTGCCATCTATAAAAATACGCATAACAAAGCTACATCGTGTCATCAATATGATGTAGCTTCAATATTATGATTTAGCTATACAAGTGGCTTACAAATCTCTTGTCTGAATGTGACCGAATGAATCAAAGCCAAATGCTCCAATTGCACATTGAGCGTGATCTTGTCTCTATAGAGACGAATTTTAACATCTTCCGTAGATTGAAACTCTTCCAGAATGTGTTTGCTTGGCTCATAGCCCCAATATTTATGTGGCACAAAGTAGTCCATATTAATCACACGCATTGGCATAAGTCCAAAACTGCCGAGTGTGTTGTCTTCTTTGTCTCTTAAATCCATTTTAAAGCAAACACGTGGGCGGTTAAGATCTGGCCCAATCACAGCCTTATAGTTCAATTTATTAACAGCACCTTTATAGAGTACGGTCGATTTCACCACTTTGGCTCTTTGTTGATTACGTTTAATGGCACTACGCTTCATAAATAGTTCAATATCTTGCACCTCAAAAGTATAGCCATCACGATCTTGATCGATTTTTTTACCGCCCACTTTAAAATAAAAACCATTTTTCATCATGTCATCTGTAATGGCTTTAAACACATCGATATATTTACTTTCTTCGCTAATCAAGCTTTCTACGTTTAAGCTGTTTTTAATTTCAATTTTTTGCTCGTTGGCAAATGCCAATGTACTACACGTCATAATTGAAGCTAAGCTTAATGGTTTGATCATCTTATTTCCTCTTAATTAAAAAAATCATCATTGCCTAAACTTAAACCATCCTCTTTTTTCTTTACTGTTGCAGATGGTTGTGGTTTTTCAATCTTTGGCTGTATAGGTACAGTTTGTGCTTCAACCGTTGGTGCCGTATCAGTGGTTGCTGTCGTTGCTACGTCCGCTGTCATGTTGATCACATCAGCAGCGGTGTTTGCATGTTTATCTGAGTCATCTACATGTATTTGGTGTTGATCTCGTTCCTGTTGACGAACACCCTGTTCATTCAATTCATTTTCACTTGGTTCATCATATAAATCAGGTGGAAGTTGAACCTCCTCTGCACTTTCATCAAAGCCATACGCTGCATAAGGATCATCAAGATAATCGCTTTGCGTATGGTTCTTTTGATACACATAAAAAGCTATAACGAATCCTATTACACACAAAACCAATAAGATGCGTTTCCGTTTTTTTGATGCATGCGCTATAGCTTCTTGCTTGAGCTTTTCTTCTGCCTCTTTTGCTAGACGTGCTGCTTTGGCTCGACGTTGATCTTCTTCTTCACGTAAGCGTTGCTTTCGAATCGACTCTTTAATCTGTTCATCACGTTGGGCTTTGGCTTGACGTTCTTTTTCGAGTTGTTCTTCGTATTCACGTTTATGCTTTTCAAATTCTTTATCACGCCAAGCACGTTCACGTGCTTTGCGCTCAGCCTCTTCCCGTTCACGTTTGCGTTGTGCTTGTTGTTCTTTACGGTATTGTTCTCGGCGTCGTTCTTTGCTCTGTGATTCTTGCTGTTGGCGTTGCGATTGTTCTTGTTTTTCTTGCTGTGCTTGCGCTTGTCGATCACGTTCAGCTTGTTCACGTTTTTCACGCTCGGCATTGGCTTGGTGTTGACGCTTAGCTTGTTCCTGTTTTTCTCGTTCGGCTTGCTCGGTTTGTTGACGTTTTTTACGTGCAGCTTGTTCTGCCTGTTCACGTTGTCTACGTTCAGCTTCTTGCTGTTGACGGGCTTTAAATTGCTGGAATGAATAAAGTGCAGCGTCGTATTCTTCACGCTTTTCATCATTGAGCAATACATCTTTAGCTTCATTTAGCAGTTTCATCATTTCTTCTGCTTCATGACTATTACCTTGATGGCGATCAGGGTGATATTTAAGAGCTAGTTTTCGATACGCCTTTTTAATTTCTTGGCTAATTTCATTGTTATCAACACCCAATAAATCATAAAAATCAATCATTAAAAAAATAAATTATAAATATAAAAGTATTCCAATTATAATGATTTATCCACAAAATTTACTATCTTTTTCATATTTTTTTAATCCTAGATAACGTAATTGAGTCATAGAATAAGCTTCTGACACAGTTCAATGTTCATCAAGTACAGTGGCCTTTTTGATTCTAAAATGAGTTAATCATTTTTCTAATACACAAAGAAATCCCCTCCCGTCATAGCCACCACGCGCTAAATTTTGTAGAATACCCCTTTTATCCCATGGTGCTTTTCTATGACCGCTTGGACTGCCCACGTTACCGTCGCCACTGTTATTGAAAAAAATGGAAAATTCCTTTTTGTTGAAGAACATACTCAAGGGGTAACGCATACTGTATTTAACCAGCCTGCGGGTCATGTCGAATGTGGCGAAACGCTTATACAGGCAGCCATTCGTGAAACCATGGAAGAAACCGGGCATGAAGTAGAAATTACAGACCTGCTTGGCATATATACCTATACTCCCCCAATGTTCCCTGACCGTACCTATTTCCGTTTCTGCTTCTTGGCTAAAGATCTGCATCATCATGCAGAGGCAAAACTGGATACTGGAATCGTGGGTGCCGTCTGGATGACATTGGACGAACTGGAAGAATCTGCACGCGCACGTAGTCCTTTGGTGATTAAAGCCGTCAAAGATGCCTTATCCGGTCAAAGATATCCTTTATCGCTCGTTTACGAGCACCAAAACTCTCCCCTATTTACAACTTTGGATGCTTAATCCTATGCAACAACGTGTCATCGTCGGTATGTCTGGTGGTGTAGATTCATCTGTGTCTGCAGCACTTCTTCTTCAACAGGGTTATCAGGTTGAAGGTCTTTTCATGAAAAACTGGGAAGAAGATGACGGCACGGAATATTGCACGGCCATGGAAGACCTTGCCGATGCGCAAGCCGTGTGTGAAAAAATTGGCATCAAACTGCATACCGCCAATTTCGCCATGGAATACTGGGATCGCGTGTTTGAGCATTTTCTGGCTGAATATGCGGCTGGCCGTACGCCCAACCCAGACATTTTATGTAATAAAGAAATTAAATTCCGTGCCTTTTTAGACCATGCCGTGAATTTGGGTGCAGACTTTATTGCCACTGGTCATTACTGCCGTCGCGGTGAAACCATGACCAACTCGCGTGGTGAAGAATACGCCCCTTTGTTACGCGGATTTGACCAAAACAAAGACCAGACTTATTTCCTGCATGCCGTACATGGCCGGGAAATTAACAAGACCTTGTTCCCTGTCGGTGAAATTGAAAAGCCACAAGTGCGTAAAATTGCTGAAGAGCTGGGTCTGGCAACTGCCAAGAAAAAAGACTCCACCGGAATCTGCTTTATTGGCGAACGCCGTTTTAATGACTTTTTAAAACAATATCTTCCAGCCCAACCCGGAAAAATTTTACTGGATACCGGCAAAGAGGTTGGTGAACATCACGGCTTAATGTACTATACGCTCGGTCAACGCGGCGGCATCGGCTTAGGCGGTCTGAAAGGCGAAGCTGAAGGCGCATGGTTTGTGCTTTATAAAGATATTGAAAACAATCGCCTTGTTATTGGTCAGGGTCATGAGCATCCACTGATGCAAAGTACTATACTTTGGAGTGAAGCGATTGATTGGGTCGCCGGCGAGCAGGATATTCCGGCAACAGGTTTCCGTTGTACGGCTAAAACCCGTTATCGCCAGCCAGATCAGGCTTGTGTCATTTATAAAGATGCCGATATGCCAAATGGCGTACGTGTTGAATTTGACGAACCGCAACGTGCGGTGACTCCAGGACAAAGTGTAGTGTTCTACGCAGATGAAGTTTGTTTAGGTGGCGGTGTGATTCATCATACCAATGCACCAAAACCTGATTTTATTTAAAAAGGAAGCGATAGGCATGGCTGAGTTACCCTTTCAACAGCCTCGGACTTTGAATGTACGTCAGAACCGTGCTTTGGCGTTGGCAGCTGTGTTCCAGTCGACACAGCTGACCCATATGACAGCCATGTCAGGACAACACAGTATTGGTGAAAATGGCAGCTTCTATTTAGAACAACTGATTAAGGCCAGCCTGAATATCCGTCCTACTTCCAATGAATCCTGTCAAACCCTAGACTTTTTTAATCAACTGGCCGATATTTCCCTCGGTTTAAAAACCTTAGAAAGCAGCATTACCCAACCCTTTAATCCTTCTCCCAAGTCGCGTTTGCCGAAATTTTCCAACGCCAAGCTGCCGATGAGCTATGCCATGGCACTGTTGCAGTTAGAGAAAAAAGTCTATAGCAATCCAAAATTTGTTGAAATTATTGAACAATCACAACAAAAAATTCTCAAACAGCTGTCTTTTTTCGATAATAACTATCTGCATCCCAGCATTATTGCCAACCTTGCCCAAACCTATATAGACACTGCCGGACAGATTAATCCGCGGATTATGGTCAAGGGCAATGCCGAAGCATTTAAAGATAGTGCACATACCAACCGAATTCGCGCTTCCCTGTTTACTGGCCTGCAACTGGCGCACTTATGGCGTCAGCTAGGTGGCAGCTCATGGGGCATGATTTTTAGCAAGCGCAAACTACTCCAGGATATTCAAGATCTTGCCCGTTTACAGTATCAGGTGGTTTAACCTGATCATGAACGAATTTTTATTATTCGCTTTACGTTTAATTCCAAAGTTTAAGGAATCGCTATGAACGCTTTAACCGCACTTTCTCCATTAGATGGACGTTACGCCAGCAAATGTGATGCTTTGCGTCCTTTCCTCTCTGAGTTTGGTTTAATCCACGCTCGTGTGACTGTTGAAGTTCGCTGGTTACAAGCGCTTGCAAACCGTCCTGAAATCACTGAAGTTCCTGCTTTCAGCGCAGAAACCAATGCTGCACTTGATGCGATTGTGGCCAACTTCTCTGAAGACAATGCCAACCGCATTAAAGAAATTGAACGTACCACCAACCATGACGTTAAAGCAGTTGAATATTTTCTTAAAGAACAGATTGCTGATATCGAAGAATTGAAAAATGCCGGTGAATTCATTCACTTCGCATGTACTTCTGAAGACATCAACAACCTGTCTCATGCATTGATGCTGAAAAATGGTCGTGAAGTACTGGTTGCTGCAATGCAGCAAATCATCGACTCAATCGTTGCTTTGGCTGAACAACACGCTGAACAGCCAATGTTGTCTCGTACCCACGGTCAAACTGCCAGCCCAACCACTTTGGGTAAAGAAATGGCAAACGTGGCTTACCGTTTAGCGCGTCAAATCAAACAGTTCAAACAGGTTGAACTTCTAGGTAAAATTAACGGTGCTGTAGGTAACTACAACGCACACTACTCTGCTTACCCGGAAATCAACTGGCCTGCACATTCACAAGCATTTGTTGAATCTTTAGGTTTGACTTTCAACCCGTACACCACTCAAATTGAACCGCATGACTACATGGCGGAACTGTTTGATGCGTTACGTCGTTTCAACACCATCCTGATCGACTTTAACCGTGACGTTTGGGGTTACATCTCGCTTGGTTTCTTCAAACAACGTTTGAAAGAAGGTGAAGTGGGTTCTTCAACCATGCCGCATAAAGTCAACCCGATCGACTTCGAAAACTCTGAAGGTAACCTGGGTATTGCCAATGCAGTTCTTGCACACTTGGGCGAAAAACTTCCTATTTCTCGCTGGCAGCGTGACTTAACTGACTCGACTGTACTTCGTAACATGGGTGTCGGTTTTGCACAAAGCTTGATCGCCTTCGAAGCTTGTTCTAAAGGTATTGGCAAACTTGAATTGAATGCTGACCGTATTCTGGAAGATCTGGATCACGCTCAAGAAGTGCTTGCTGAACCAATTCAAACGGTAATGCGTCGTTATGCAGTTGAAAAACCATATGAAAAACTGAAAGCACTGACTCGTGGTCAGGCCATGACTCGCGACATGATGGTGAACTTCGTGAATGGTAACGAGTTAGAAGCCGTTCCTGCTGCTGACCGTGCCCGTCTTGCGACAATGACACCTGCAACTTATACAGGTAATGCGTCAACTCAAGCGAAACAGATTAAAGATTTAATCTCAAAAATTTAATTCGAAATAAATCTAAAAAGCGAAGCTTCGGCTTCGCTTTTTTATTAGAATAGAATCTGTTGATAATTCATCTATGTTTATAACTACATAAGTCATTGATAAAATTTCAGCACTCCCAATAAAACTTTGCCAATACAAGAAATAATGATTGAACATCAATTAAGCATTAAACACTGGCTTGCACTGGCAGTGATCACGGTTGCGATCATCATCGCCAGTATTCGTCCTTTAGAATTTGAAGCATATCTACTGCATCAAGCCGGCACCGTGTTTATGCTTGTGCTGTTATTGTTTACCCAAAAAAAAATTGGCATGAGTTTTTATAGTTTTGTGCTCTATCTCTTTTTTTTGCTGATCCATATTATCGGCGCACATTACCTCTATTCCTATGTCCCCTATAACGAATGGCTGATTCAGCTGTTCGGCTTTGACCTCAATCAATCGATGGGCTGGTCACGCAATATGTATGACCGTCTGGTGCATCTTGCCTGCGGTGTACTGCTCTACCCGGTGTTACTTCGATTGTTTCAGGTGTGGCTGCCTGAAGCTAAACCCTTCATGCTATTTTTATTGGTGGTTCAATTTATTATGGCCACCAGTTTAATTTATGAATGGCTTGAATGGCTGATTGCGATTGGTTTATCCCCCGAGGAAGCGGAAAATTATAATGGGCAGCAGGGAGATATGTGGGATGCACATAAAGACATGCTGCTTGCAACAGTCGGCGCAGCAGGCTATGGCCTGCTTGATCTGTGCTACTCTCGCAAAAGCTTAGCTAAAATACCACAGCCAGAAAGCGACCAGCATGCCTAGTGACAGGACTGACGCAAACAGGGTGAACCATGAATGGGGATCTTCGCCCCAGAACATACGCTTTGCCAGCCATTTTTTAAGCAGAACACTGTTCAATGTCAGCGCTGCCAAATGCAATAACACACTGGTTAAAAACAGGTTGGCGAATAGTTCATGTACTTCTTTTAAACTGTGGCTATGCGTATAGTCAGTAAAAAATCCGGCCAGCACAGTTAAAGGCAACAAGCAAAAAATACCCAGGATACTGAGCTGAAACAGACTGGAACTGGCTGCTTTTAAAAATGCGGGTGAAACCCATTGCTGCGGCTGCGCCCCATAACGCGTTACAAATGGCTTGATTACATTTAAACGACGGCTTATTCCTGAAGGCTGGGTATGGGCCAGTCGAGGAGCGAAAAACTGCCATAAAACTCTTAATATCAGGCTAATACCGAGTGTATAGCCAAATGCCATATGGATGTGATGCCATTCTTCTATATCCCCGGTGAGATAAGCCCCGGTAAAACTCAAAATAATAACAATATGCAGAAATCGGATCAGCAAATCTGTTGAAGAGTTCGTCGTATGATGAAGCATAAAAAAACCTGTGCTCATTTATTTTAATGCCATCATAAAAGATCAAGCTGAATCGGAGATTAATATCCAGTCAAAAAAATTGCGCTCATCAGAGCGCAATTTTAAAATAGCCCAACGAATTTCAATTAAAGCTTAGGATCTCGCATTTGAACCAAGCCAGCATTTGCCTTGCTCAAAGTTTCCATGACTTTATTCATCACGGCCGGCACCAGACCATCTGCCATTTGTGCGGCTTGTAAACCCAGTTTTTCACCCAATGTCGGTTTACGGCGAGTTTCAATCACAAAGACTTCGTGCTGCGCTAACAAGCCGAGTAAATACTCATCCGAAGTTTGCAGCTTATCTACCAGGTTGAGTTCAAGCGCGTCTTTTCCATACCAGTGTTCACCTGTCGCCACTTTCTCAACATTCAGTTGCGGGCGGTATTTTTCTACAAAGTGTTTAAACAGCTCATGCGTCTGCTGTAACTCTTCTTCAAATTTGGCTTTACCTTCTGCGGTATTTTCACCAAACATGGTCACGGTACGTTTAAACTGGCCTGCGGTATAAAGCTCAAAGTCGATATGCTTTTCTTTCAGCAAGCGGTTAAAGTTCGGTACCTGTGCAACCACACCAATGGAACCGACCACGGCAAATGGAGCAGAGACAATTTCATTGGCAATGCAAGCCATCATGTAACCGCCACTGGCTGCGACTTTATCGACACAAATCGTCAGGTTAAAGCCGGCATCACGCAAACGCACCAGCTGGGCAGCCGCCAGGCCATAGCCATGCACCATACCGCCCGGGCTTTCCAGACGTACCACAACACGGTCACGCCCTGCTTTTGCAGTGGCTAAAATCAGGGTAATTTCTTCACGCAAGTTTTCTACGGCAGAGGCTGCTGTGTCACCCTTGAAATCGAGTACATAAATTTTTTGATTGTTCTTTTTACGTAAGCGTGCTTCTTTTGAAAGCTGCTGGGCAAGATGCAATAGTTCCAGTTTAGATGCAGTCGCTTGTGCAATTTTTTTACGTTGTTCATTTACACGTGCGTTTAAATGGCTAATACGAATTTCAGCGGGTAATTTGGGGGTGTGAAATAACATACAGATACAGACTCATTTAATTCATATTTATCTTGCATAAGATGTGGGCAATCACACAAAAATTCAATTTATATTTTGCAAATAATAAACTTCTTTCATAAATCATTTTAGAAACTAAGAACTGTTCGTAAAGCTGAAATTGAAAATAGATTTTTAGTCGAGATTAGATTCATGAGTGTGGCATGGATGCCACACGTTTCCCATCGACAAGGATGTCGTGTATGGGAAACAAAAGGTTTTTGTCTACTTTTGACCTTTCAAAAGTAGAGAGATTGCCTACGAGAAGGTACAAAATTAAATCAGTCAAATGAGGCCGTGCTGATTTAAAAAAATCTAATATTGAATATTTTTTGATTTATAAAAGGAATCTAATGATCATTATCTATAAAAGAAAACCAGATCTTTCCAACTTCACCCCCAACACACAAATAAAAAAGAGCCTTACGGCTCTTTTTAAATTTGGTGTTCAGATTAACCAAAACGACCGGTAATATAGGCTTCAGTCAATTGATGGTCTGGCTGGGTAAAGACTTTTTCAGTTGAATTGACTTCAATCAAGTCACCTAAATGGAAATAGGCAGTACGGTCAGATACACGCGCAGCCTGTTGCATCGAGTGAGTTACAATCGCAATGGTATATTGGGTTGAAAGCTCTGAAATCAGTTCTTCAATTTTGGCCGTTGCAATCGGATCCAGCGCCGAACATGGTTCATCCATCAGAATGACTTCCGGACTGACCGCAATGGTACGCGCAATACATAAACGTTGCTGCTGACCACCCGAAAGACCTGTACCCGGTTGGTTCAAACGGTCTTTGACTTCATTCCACAGCCCCGCTTTATGCAGGCTATTTTCCACAATTTCTTCCAGGTCATATTTATCACGCGCCAAACCATGCAGTTTAGGGCCATATGCCACGTTGTCAAAAATTGATTTCGGGAATGGGTTCGGTTTCTGGAACACCATACCAACTTGTGCACGCAGTAAAACCACGTCCAGATTCGGGTCATAGATATCCTGATTATCCAGCATCACCTTACCGGTAACACGACAGCTATCAATGGTGTCGTTCATACGGTTTAAGGTACGCAGGAAGGTTGACTTACCACATCCCGATGGACCAATAAAGGCAATCACTTCATTTTCATAGATATTGATGTCAATACCTTTAATGGCTTCTGCTTCGCCATAATAAACATGGACATCTGAAGTACTTATCTTAACATTCGACGTTTCATTTTCTTTTTTCGTTGAAGCATGAGTATCGAATTGAGAAACAAATGAAGTACCAGGATGTTTTTGATCGACTTCAGGAGCTGTAAACTGTTTCTGTTCTGGATTCACGGATTCATCCTGTTCTAAGGAATTTGCTTGTGTCATATCTGTTACAGTATTCATATATTGTCCTCACCTTACCAGCGTACTTCAAATTTCTTACGTAACCAGATGGCAAGGCTGTTTAGTCCAACCATCAGCGCCAGTAAGACAATAATTGCGGCAGCAGTACGTCCTTCAAAGAAGTTACGCAATTCGTTACCCTGCCATAAGAAAATTTGTACCGGTAATGCAGTGGATTGATCGAGTGGCGATGTTGGCACACTGGCCACGAATGCGCTCATCCCAATCAGAAGTAAGGGTGCGGTTTCACCGAGTGCTTGTGCTACCCCAATAATGGCACCGGTTAAAATACCCGGAAGTGCCAAAGGCAGCACATGATGGAATACCGTTTGTACACGGGAAGCGCCTAAACCCAATGCCGCCTGACGAATCGATGGTGGCACGGCTTTTAGTGATGCACGAGTGGTAATAATTACGGTTGGCAAGGTCATCAGGCTCAGAACCAGACCACCGACCAATGGTGCAGAAAGAGGCAAATGCATCCAGCCAATAAAAATCGCGGCACCGAGCAAACCGAAGACAATCGAAGGAACGGCTGCCAGGTTATTGATATTCACTTCAACAACATCGGTAATCCAGTTTTTAGGCGCAAATTCTTCAAGATAAATGGCTGATGCCACACCTATCGGAATCGAGATAAAAATCACGATCAGCATCATGAACAATGAGCCCATGAATGCACCCGCAAGACCGGAAGTTGCAGGTGAACTGCGTGAGTCAGGCGTGGTAAAGATATTGGTATTGAAAGTATTTTCAATCACACCTTTGGCTTTTAAATCATCGGCAAGCTGGCGAGTTTCAGGACTCAGCTGTTGCTGGTCATCAGGCAAACTGCGGTCAATATTACCTGCTAGCCATACGTCGACATTGGCATCGGCTAAAATTTTGATCTCTTCTTTTTTGCCAATCAGCGTTGGATCGGCCAATACCATATCACGCAGGCGATAGGCTTCTGAACTGGTATACAGAGCAGATAACTCATCACGCTTTGATGCACTTGAAGGGTCTTTTGCAATGATGCCATTGACGATCAGTGCATCCCAATCCACCATACCCATTTCGGTTTGCCAGGCAATGATACGCTCTTCAAACTGGGCTGGAGATTCACCCTCTTTCGAGGTAGGTTTGGCACCTACCTGAATGATGGCCGGATCGAAATAGACCGGTACAGAAATACTGCTTTGCCAGAAAGCAGGTAAGCCTTTCGCTAAAATACTTCCGAATAAAAGCACCACAAAGAACAGACCTGTCACAACTGCAGAAAAGCCCATAATACGGAATGTCTTTTCTTTACGATGACGTTTCGCTAAAGAACTGGCAATTTTCTGTTTACGTTTTTCGCGTAATTCAGCTGCAGCCTGTGGGTCAAGGCTTTGCCCCATAGAAGATGTATTTGATGTACTCATTCGTATTGCTCGCGATATTTACGCACGATATACAGTGCAACAATGTTTAAACCTAACGTAATCACAAACAGCGTTAGACCTAATGCAAAGGCAACCAAAGCTTGCGGGCTGGCAAAGTCGGTATCGCCGGTTAACTGGTTCACAATGGTAATGGTGACTGTAGATACGGCTTCTAGCGGATTGACGTGCAGTAATGGACTGTTCCCTGCTGCCAGAACCACAATCATGGTTTCACCAATCGCACGTGAAGCAGCAAGCAGGAATGCGCCAATAATACCCGGGAGTGCAGCCGGCAGGACCACCTGACGAATGGTTTCAGATTTGGTTGCACCTAAACCTAATGAACCGTCGCGTAGCGCACGTGGTACCTGGGTAATAATGTCATCCGACAGTGACGACACGAACGGGATAATCATGATGCCCATGACAAAACCGGCAGTTAAGGCACTGGTTGCATTAATGTGCAGTCCAATGCTTTCGCCAAGTAACTTGAAAAATGGACCAATGACCATCAATGCAAACACGCCATATACAATGGTTGGAATACCGGCTAAAACTTCAATGGCAGGTTTGGCCCAGGCACGAAAACCTGATGGTGCATATTCAGCCAGATAGATGGCAATCATCAGTCCAACAGGAACCGCAACCAATAAGGCGATTCCGCTCACCATGAGGGTTCCCCAGATTAATGGCACCAGGCCATAACTGCCCTCTGCATTTCCGGAAGTACTAAACCCAGGATTCCATTCCGTACCAAAAAAGAAATCGATCGGACTGACAAAATGGAAGAAGCGCATGGCTTCGCTAAACATTGAAAGCACAATGCCGATAGTGGTTAGGATTGCCACACCAGAGCATAGCGCCAAGCCCCAATTAATAATTTTTTCAACCTGGTTACGGGCACGATATTGCTGGGCAATGCGCTTTTTAGCCATCACCAGACCCGCCAGGGCGGCACAGATCACCAAAGCCAATTTGGCAAAGGAACTAATGGTTTCAATTTTTGCGAGTTGCTGTGCCGCTGCAATTTCATAAGCCGCAGCTTGATCACTCACACCAAAACCTGAAGCAATCGCTTGAACACGATCAATGAGCACTTCTATGCCCGCACGATCCAATGTGGCTGCAACATTTGCAGGCACATTATTTAACACCACATGTCGCAGAATATTCGGTTCGACAATATTCCAAACCAGTAAAATTAAAAAAGCAGGGATACCACACCATAAAGCCACCAGCGCCCCATAATAGCCAGGACGAGAGTGTAATTTTGCAGTGTTATTTCCCTTACCTGCTAGGTTACGGCTTTTCGATAACCCGATTTGATAGGCGATGGCGATCAATGCCAATAACACACCCATAAGTAGCAGATTCATGTATTCTCCAGCATTTTTCAATTTTCATGCTTTGAAAAACTTGTCTATGCAAAAAAGCCGAAGGTAGAAATAATTCTACCGTCAGCTCATTCAACCTAATTACTTAACCGCTTTACCGGCTTTCAAATTTGCAAGAATTTTGGCACGTTCTTTATCTGACATAGAAATCAGACCCGCTTTTTCCAGTTTAGAGCCTTTACCTGAAACTTTCTTATTCAGGAAGTACTCAGAATACTGTTGTAAGCCTTTGATTGATTTAAGATGCTCACCTTTCACGTAGAAGTACAATGGACGTGATACCGGATAAGAACCATTCAGAATGGTTTTCTCTGATGGAGTCACATTGTTTACTGTAGCAACACGCAATTTGTCACGATTTTGATCATAGAAACCTAAACCAAACACGCCTACCGCACTTGGAGAAGTTTTTAAACGTGCCAGTGTTTCAGTGTAATCACCAGAAATTTCAATTACTTTTCCATCTTTACGGAAAGTCGAACATGCTTTCTTCTGTGCATCTTTGTCTAAATTTTTGAAATATGCATAAGATTCGCAACCTGCTTCAACCATTTTTTCCTGGAACACTTCACGTGTACCGTGGTTAGAAGCCGGAATTACCAAAGTAATCGGTTCATTTGGAAGTGCTTTGTCAATTTGGTTCCAGCGTGTATACGGGTTTGGAACCAGTTTACCTTGTGAAGGCAACTCTGCTGCCAATGCAGCAAATACATGTTGTGGACGCAGTTTATAAGCTGCTTTCTTTGAGTTAGACGCAAATACAATACCGTCATAACCCACTTTAATTTCAATCACCTGGTTTACGCCAGCTTTTTTACATGCCGCCAATTCAGTATCTTTGATTTTACGAGAGGCATTGGCGATGTCGATGGTATTGTCACCTACACCCTGACAGAATTGTTTTAAACCGCCAGATGTACCACCAGAACCAACAACCGGTGCTTTAAATTGCGGGAAAGTATTACCAAATTCTTCTGCTACAATACTCGCGTATGGCAAAACAGTCGAAGAACCAGCAATCTGGATGGTGTCACGAGCTGCATTTGCGGTTGTTGCTACAGCTGCCCCTGAAACTGCTAAAGCAAGTGCGATATGGTTTAAGCGCATTCTTTTCTCTCTTCAATAGATGCAATTTTGAAGTACGCTACTTTTTATAAAGTTTTGTACTTATTTCGATGATTGCATTTTGATTTTAGAATATGACAATCAAGTTACAGCATTGTGACGCTTTTATGATAATTCCTTTCTTTTGTAGGATTTTTAAAAATACCTTTTAAATTCAATAATTAAAAATCTATCAAAAATATTATTCAGGGATTATTTTTAACTGTAAATTTGTAATAATTCTTAAATCTGTCATTTTCTCATGTCTTCTTTTTCTACTTGCAGAGTGTTTATTCTATGATCAGACAATAAAAATCTTCTATTTCTGGATTTCTTTTCTATCTGTATCAGGCTTTCACGTTCCTCTCTCAAAGTTATACTGCGCTAATTTTTACCACCACTTGTCTAAAGCTTTGAAATTTCATAGAACATGGTGTTGTCACATAATCAAAAATAAATAATGACAGTGATATGACCATAAACAGTAAAACAATTAAAAAACAGTAAAACAATTAAAAATTTTAATCCTGATTGACCCGTTCACATGGCCTTTAAAAAAAATGTCTGGCAGTTGCTTGTAGAATACGGGTATCAGAAAGGGTTTAGCCTGTAGGTTGCAGCTCGAATTTCAAGCAAAAATTTACAACCACCTATCTCTCAATCGGATCATTTGACGTGGCTGTCGCCGCGGCATTAAGAAAGAAGAATATCCCTTCTGTAGCGAAAAGGATTTTTGTTTATCTTGCGGAATATATTCCTCATCCCTGAAAATTAAGACTCAACCTGCACAATATTATTGATACCGCCTAACTCAATGAGATCGCATAACCTTAAGTATAAAAAAAGGAGACCGTATGGTCTCCTCCTTTCCCACAGACAATCAATTAATCAATTGCAGGTGTATAAGTACCGTCCGCGATTGGACCTTTGATACGGTCAGCTTCTGCAAGCACCAGTGCAAGCAGGTTCTTTACGTTTTCTAAAGTCGCCACCGGGCTTAAAGTAGTCATTTTCAAGGATTGAACCTGACCCACTTTCGTTACGCCAATGTTCGCTTCACCACGTGCAAACAGTTCGTCCGCAACGTTCTGGTTCAGTGTATCCAACAATTCTACTGGGTAGCCTGCCGGTACTACACGGAACAAGACCGAAGCAAATTGCGGTTCAACCAGAAGCTCCAGACCGTCAGTCGCTTTGATGTAATCAGCAACATCACGGGTCAGTTTCACGCCATGATCGATCATGGAACCGTAAAGCTCTTCACCCAATGCTTCTACCGTCATCCAGAGTTTTAACGCGTCAAAACGACGAGTCGTTTGTAATGACTTGGACACCAGGTTCGGCACACCATGTTCTTCATCATAAGCAGAGTTCAAGTACTCAGCTTCATAATGCATGAAACGGTAGTTGGCTTCGTCTTTCAACAGGAACGCGCCACATGAAATGGTCTGGAAATAATGTTTGTGGAAATCAAGCGTCACGGAATCAGACAGCTCAATACCATCAAGCATAGAACGATAGTCATTCGACAAAATCAGTGCACCACCCCAAGCTGCGTCAATGTGCATCCACGCGCCGTATTTGTTGGTGATTTCACGAATCTGTTTGAGTGGATCAATCGCACCCGCATCGGTCGTACCTGCAGTAGCAACCACACATGCCACGATCTTGCCTTCAGACTGAAGGTGAGCCATGGTTTTTTCCAGTGCGTCTACATCCATCTGTGCATTTTCGTTCACAGGAACAGTGACTACAGACTGGAAGCCCATGCCCATCATCGCCATGTTCTTTTGCACAGAAAAGTGTGCATTTTCAGAACAGATGACTTTAACATTACGCATAGCATCCGCAGGAATACCATCGCGCTGAACAGACCACGGATTGCCGTTTTCGTCTTTCCAGTTTTTCGCGATACAGGCATCACGCGCAAGCAGCACACCCATCAGGTTCGACTGGGTACCGCCAGAGGTGAATACACCTGCCTGACCTGAACCATAGCCGACTTTTTGACGCAGCCAGTCAATCAACTGCACTTCCATCAATGAACCGGCCGGGCTTTGATCCCAAGAGTCCATAGACTGGTTGGTTGCGTTAATCAATACTTCTGCAATCTGGCTTGCCACCATGGTTGGGCAATGCAAATGTGCTAACGAGTGCGGATGATGAACCTTTAAGCTTTTGTTCAAGAAAAGCTCAACCATACGTTCAAGCGACTTGTGTAGACCCATCCCTTCTTTTGAAGGATGAAATGCAATTGCACTGCGCAGCTCTTTAATGCTGCCGCCGGTGTACATTTTGTCGTTTTGCAACCATGCAGAAACGGCTTTTACCGCTTCGTCCATTGCTGACTGATAGTCAGCAATAGAACCTGCATCATTGCAGAATAACGCTTTACGGTGTTCTGCAAAATCTACCATGCCTTAAGCACCTCGAACTGCAACAAGCGCTTCAGCGATTGCTTTCTTAAAGCGGACAATCACTTCAACACATTCGTCTTGCGTGATGATAAGCGGGCAAAGTAAACGGATCACTGTACCGTTACGGCCACCTTTCTCAAGCAACAGCTTGTTGTCGAAACATGCAGCCTGAATAGCAGCAGCCAATTGAGAATCACCCGGTAATGAACCCATGTGATCTGCTTTTTGGCGTTCGTCAACGATCTCGATACCGATCATCAGACCACGGCCACGCACGTTACCGATACATGGGAATTCCACTGCCAATTTTTTCAATTCAGCTTGCAGGAAATCACCACGCTCTTGCGCATTTTGTGCAAGATTTTGTTCTTTGATGGTTTTGATCGTTGCAAGACCTGTACCCATCGCCAATTGGTTACCACGGAAAGTACCGGTGTGACCTGCTGGCTGCCAGGCATCAAATTTGCGTTTAATACCCAGTACTGCAAGCGGCAAGCTACCACCGACTGCTTTAGACATCACCACTACGTCAGGTTCAATACCCGCATGTTCAAAGGCAAACATTTTGCCTGAACGTCCAAAGCCTGCTTGAACTTCGTCAAGAATCAACACGATATTGTGTTTTTCAGTCACTTCACGGATTTTCTTCAACCATTTAACCGGTGCTGTAACCACACCGCCTTCACCTTGAATCGCTTCAAGAATCACAGCTGCCGGCTTGGTTACGCCGCTTTCTACATCTTCAATGAAGTTTTCGAAATAATAAGTCAAGGCATCAACACCCGCTTCACCGCCAATGCCTAACGGGCAACGGTATTCATGCGGATATGGCATAAACTGTACACCTGGCATCAAGCCATTGACTGCATTCTTCGCAGACAGGTTACCCGTCATGGCCAAAGAACCGTGTGTCATACCGTGATAGCCACCTGAGAAGCTGATCACCGAGCTACGACCGGTATAGGTTTTTGCTAACTTAATCGCTGCTTCTGTACCGTCTGCACCAGACGGGCCACAGAACTGCAGGCAATACTCTTCCTTCCCACCAGGAAGTTGTTCAAGTAATGCTTCAGTAAATGCATCTTTTAAAGGTGTCGTTAAATCTAAAGTATGTAATGGCAAACCACTCGCTAGAGTGTCCTGAATACTTTGAATTACCGCAGGATGATTATGGCCTAAAGCCAATGTTCCTGCCCCAGCTAAACAATCGAGGTACTCTGTACCTTCAACATCAGTAACCCAACAACCTAAGGCTTTTGCTATCGCTAACGGCAATTTGCGTGGATAGCTACGAACATTGGATTCCATCTGGCTTTGGCGAGTCAAATAGTATTCGTTAGTAGACTTAGTGGCAGGATTTACAGAAGAAACGCTCATATCGAATTACCATCTCTGATATGGGTTGAAAGAAATAAGTCGGGTGACTTGTGGTCCTTTGACTCGGTGCTTTATAGAATCTAGTTTGACGACTTGATTTATACATCATAACTAAACGGCGGATGATACAGAATTTTTCAATAAAATAAACAAGTTTTATGACTTTATCTGTCCAAAACCGATCAAAAAAATATATCAAGCCAAATCTTAGATTGAATTATCATCTTACAGTGTGACAGACTAAAGAAAACCTTATTTTTATACTTTTTTTATGCAAAAGATTGAATTAACGTAATCGCTTAATTTTTATAAAATTAAGTATTTAATTTTTAAATGTTTTCTTGAGAAGTCATTCTTGATAAAAGAAATAAAATAGAAATGAAATCATTTACAATCTTGACACAAAGTCTACAAAAAATCCTCATGAAGTAGCGATACCATGCCTATCAGAGGCTGAACTTTTCTTTACAAAAAAATAGGTAAAAATAATGCGATATTTAACTCTCCCCTCCCTGGTATTTGCCAGCCTGCTTTCAACCGCTGCCTTTGCTCAGCAGGCAGAACCACTGAACTATAATTTAGTCAACGTACAGGCTGAGGCAACGCGCCAGATTTCCAATGATGAAATGCATGCGGTTTTATATATTGAAAGAAGCAAGAAACAGCCAGCAGAACTTTCTGCACTCATCACACAGCTCATGAACCAAGCCATTGCAGCGTCGAAAAAATACCCGCAAGTGAAAGTCGAAACGGGTACACAGAGCACTTATCCTGTGTATGACAATGACATCCAGAAATTGAAAGAATGGCGTGGCCGGGCTGAAATTCGTTTAGAAAGTACCGACTTTAAAGCCGTCAGCCAGTTAATCAGCGAATTGCAGCAAGATTTCCAGACCCAGTCGATTGAATTTACCGTTTCCGATGCAAAGCGTAAAAAAGTGGAAAATGAATTGATGGTGGAAGCCTCAAAAAACTTCCAGCAACGTGCACAAATGTTGACTTCAGCATGGAATAAATCCAGTTATAATCTGGTGAACCTCAACCTGAATACCAATAACTATTACCCACAACCGGTGATGATGCGTGCCAATATGGCGAAATTTGCCGGTGCTGAAGCCGCAGATGCGCAAAATGTTGCTGCTGGTGAATCAAAAATTACAGTCAATGCCAATGGTTCAATTCAGTTTAAATAATTAAATGATGATTTAAATAAAAACCGTGTGCATACACGGTTTTTTAATGAGTTAAATGGGCGATTTGGAACAATATAGCGACAATCCTGTCGAAGGTTTCATTTTATTTTTTTGTAAAATCATCCTATCTTTCAGCTTTTATTTCTCCTCACTGTCCCATGTCCCTTGAAAGTTTAAATCTTGATCTGTTTAGCATCCTGAACGTGCCTGAACAGGCTTCCCCATTGATGATGCACTTTGCCACTTTTGTCGCCCATGATTTAGTCTATCTGCTAATTACCTGCTTTGCCTTGTTTTGGTTTTATGGTCATCAAAATTCAAAAGCCCTGATTCTAAAAGCCTTTATCTTTTGCTGCGTCGCTCTCTCAATCAGTGAAGTAGCATCTTACCTGTTCAATACCCCACGTCCTTTTGTGATGCATGTCGGTCAGACTTTAATTGCACACGAAGCAACAGGTTCATTCCCCAGCAATCACATGACCATTTTTAGCAGTATTGCATTTGCCTATTATTTTTCGGCGCGACGGGATATTGGCAGGTTTTTGCTGGCAGTCGCCTGGCTGGTGGCATGGTCACGGATTTATGTAGGTGTGCATTTCCCGGTTGATATGGCCGGTGCCTTTATTTTGTCGTGGGCTGTGAATTTTACTGGTTTAAAATTATGGAATCATTACCAAACAAAACTGATGTGTCGGGTCATGTTCCTCTATGAAAAATTATTTAGCGCACTAATTCAACGTGGTTTAATTAAATAAGCAATTAAAAAATATATAAAAAATCCCGCTCTAAAGCGGGATTTTTTGAATCTATAAAACTTAATAGATCGCCATATGGTTACGGTGAATCATTTCAAGTGAACGTGCTTCACCTAACACCTGATGCACCTTATCCGATGCCAGACCTTTGACAATTTCAGCTGAACGCGAACTGAAGTTGACGCGACCGACAGCAATGCGATGCCCCTCTTGGTCCACACACTCCACTACATCACCACGTTCAAAGTGACCTTCCACCGCTTTTACCCCGACAGGGAGCAAGCTGCGGTGATTGTCTTTAATCGCTTTGACCGCACCATCATCCAGCACCAGACGACCCGCTGTTTGTAAATGTGCCGCCAGCCATTGCTGATGTGCGGTAATGCGGTCATTGTCGGTAATAAACAAGGTTCCCAGCAACTCACCCGACATTAAACGCGCCAGGACATTGTCGCTTTCACCGCTGGCAATCAGGGTTGGACAGCCCGATTTTGCCGCCAGACGCGCAGCACGGACTTTGGTCAGCATACCGCCACGACCAAACTTGCCGCCACCACCTGCCATATCGAACAGGCTTTCATCCAATGCACGCACGGTATGGAACAGTTTGGCATTTGGATTAGAACGCGGGTCGGAGTCAAACATGCCTTGCTGATCGGTCAGGATAATCAGCAAATCGGCATGCACCTGTCCGGCGACCATCGCAGCCAGGGTATCGTTATCACCAAAGCGGATTTCATCGGTCGAAACCGTGTCATTTTCATTGATCACCGGAATTACATGCCAGTCAATCAGGTGCTGCAAGGCATCACATGAATTGAGATAGCGACGGCGGTCTGCCAGGTCATCATGCGTTAACAAAACCTGCGCCGTTTGAATGGAATGGTTTTCCAATACACTCGACCAGGTTTGAATCAGACCCATTTGACCAATGGCAGCACAGGCCTGAAGACTGGGTAGATCGGTGGGTCGATTCTCAAGTTTCATTCGAACCATACCTTCAGCCACAGCTCCGGAAGACACCAGAATAATCTCATGCCCTGCATTGTGCAGATCTGCAATCTGTTTCGCCCAATGCGAAATTGCATCCAGATCTAAGCCTGTTCCGTTTGCTGTAAGTAAAGATGATCCGATTTTAACAACGATTCGTTTACAAGCCTTGAGCTGACGTTGCCCATCTACCACTTCTATCATCTTGTCCTCAGTTACTCATATTTCAGAGCTTAACGTACGTAATACGACTCTGCTTCATCTTCGCCATCTTCATCATCTTCGTCATCACCAAGAATACCGGCAAGACGTTGCTGACGACGCATCTCACGATACGCTTCTTTTGCAGCGATGGTTTGTTCACGTGTTTCAGCTTCAAGCTGGTCACGGAATGCTTTTACTTGTGCTGCGTATTCCGGATCTTCAGCTTCGAGTTCACGCTGTTTCTCGATTTC
This sequence comes from Acinetobacter sp. G11, assembly GCF_049808495.1. Taxonomy (NCBI): domain Bacteria; kingdom Pseudomonadati; phylum Pseudomonadota; class Gammaproteobacteria; order Moraxellales; family Moraxellaceae; genus Acinetobacter; species Acinetobacter sp. G11. Next base: position 63,405 of record NZ_JBNCAT010000006.1, on the reverse strand, counting down.
ATCCATCAGGTAATACACAACTTCTTTGGTCCCTTCAGACATTAAGCCCGAAGTCTTGAATACCGGACCAGTCCACTGCATTTCCTCAAGAAGATGGTTACACCATTCTTCACGCGTCTCTTCAGGTAACTGGTCAACCTTGTTCAGCACCAGTACCACTGGCAATTTAGAAAGCGTTGGGGAGAATTTTTTCAACTCATTCAAAATTGCTTTGGCATTGTACGCCGGATCTGAACCGTCAATCGGCTGTACATCGACAATGTGCAACAAGATACGGGTACGTGCCAGATGCTTAAGGAAACGAATACCCAGACCCGCACCTTCAGATGCACCTTCAATCAGTCCTGGAATATCGGCCATCACGAATGAACGGTGACGGTCGGCATCTACCACGCCCAGATTCGGTACCATGGTGGTAAATGGATAGTCTGCAACTTTTGGTTTTGCGGCAGAAACTGCACGAATAAAGGTCGATTTACCTGCGTTAGGCATCCCGAGCAAGCCAACATCCGCCAATACTTTAAGTTCTAAACGCACTTCACGGAATTCACCTTTGGCACCGTGGGTACATTTACGTGGTGAACGGTTGGTCGAAGATTTAAAGTGTGTATTCCCTAAACCGCCCTCACCGCCAGCTGCCACCAATACACGCTGACCATCCGCAACCAGGTCACCGATAATATCACCAGATTCCGTATCGACAATGGTGGTTCCAACCGGAACCAGCAATACGGTGTCTTCACCGCCACGGCCTGCACAGTTTGCACCGCGACCATTTTTTGCACGTTCTGCACGGAATTTACGTGTATAACGATAATCTACAAGGGTACTGGTGTCGTCGTCGGCCTGAATATAAATGCTACCGCCACGACCACCGTCACCACCATCTGGACCACCAAATGGTACGAACTTTTCACGGCGAAAACTGGCTACGCCATTGCCACCGTCGCCAGCCTCTACGGTAATGACTGCTTCATCAACAAAGCGCATGCTGCCAATCCTCTAAAAACTTTAAAACCCCATATTCTGCCATATTTTAAAGCATTTCTCGAATATATTTATTCAGCACTTTATGAAGATGACTGAATTCAGTCTTATTTTATAAACATGCGTTGAAAAGCTGATGCTGTCCGATCTTTTTACAAAGCCATTATTTTCCGACCCTTAATATAAATTAATGATCACATGATTGATTTTACTTATTTCAGAATCTGAACAACTCTCCTTATAGTGCAAGCAGCGTTGTTTGAGTCCTGATCATGTCTTTGCCAAAACCTGAAACGGTCAGCCCGTTGTCATCACAATTTGTATTGCTTATGGCAATCGCCTGCGGTTTATGTGCCGGTTCGGCTTATTTTAATCAGCCGCTGATTTATTCGATTGAAAAGAGTTTGAGAATTAGCACCAGTCAGGCTGGCCTAACCGTCGTGCTTGCCCAAATTGGCTATGTGCTTGGCTTGATGCTGTTGGTGCCTTTAGGCGATTTCCTGAATAAACGCAAGCTTGTGGTCAGCCTGATGGTATTTGCAGCCCTCTCGCAAATTCTGCTGTCTTTCAGCACGACTCTTAGCACCTTATATCTTTTCACCCTGTGTGCCACCTTTGGAGCAATTTCAGCCCAGGTTCTGATTCCCTTTGCTTCAACAATCAGTCCACCCGAATCAAGTGCTGCAACGGTCGGAAAACTCATGAGCGGTTTGGTGATGGGGATTATCCTCTCACGGACTTTCGCCGGTTTTGTCTCGACTTACTGGTCCTGGGAAGGTGTGTATTTATCCAGTGGCATCATCACCCTGCTGTTCGCAATGGTGATGTGGAAAAAGCTGCCCAATACACAGCCTCAAACTGGCTTAACCGTCGGCAGTATTTACCGTTCACTGTTTGTACTTGCCCGAAGTAATCCGCATTTAATCCGTCGTGCCTGTGCCGGTGCCTTGGGCTTTGGCATCTTGTCGATGGTCTTTACCTCGATGACCTTTGTCCTCGGCAATGCGCCTTACGACTTTAGTGATTTTGAAATAGGCCTGTTTGGCTTGCTCGGCGTTATCGGGATTTATTCATCTAGCTGGTCGGGCAAAACCGTGGGGCAAGGCAAGGAAAACCTGGTCGCAAAACTGTGTATTTTCCTGATGCTGTTTTCATGCATTCCCCTGTTCTTTGCCCAGCAAAATATCTGGGTTTATGCGCTTGGGGTTTTGATGAGTTATTTTGGCCTTACCGCCTTTCATGTACTGAACCAGAATCTGGTTTACCGGATTGACCTGAAAGCACGTTCACGGATTAATGCAGTCTATATGACCATCTATTTTTCGGGTGCAGCTTTGGGTTCGCTGGGTGCAGTATACGCATGGGAACACTTTGGATGGATGGGCTGTGTCGCGCTTGGCTTGGGCTTTTCAATTGGAATTTTGCTGATTGACCGTTTTGATTTTAAGCGGATGCAGAAGGCTTAATTTTTTAAAAAGGAATAAATTAAAAAATTTATTCCTGATTTATTTAAACCTTAACTGTCTAATTCGAATAACTTAATTCGAACAACCTAGACCCATGATCGCTATATTGCAGTCATTCTTACTGATCAAGAATCGTGTAACTTGAACCGTACACAATGACAGACTTGTTACGCAAAGCGTCTTTCCAGGTCTGGCTTTTCATGCATTCGACTTAAGGAGTCGTATTGATACGTTGCTGATTCTGCATAATCTCAGGCAAACTTTTTTCAATCCAGCCAATCAGATAGTTCATTTTTTCTGCAGCTTGCGAACCTAAAATAGTCAATTGATATTCCACCTTGGGTGGCACCACCGGATAGACCGTGCGCAGGATAAAACCATCCTGCTCCAGCATTTTCAGCGTTTGTGACAGCATTTTTTCACTTACCCCTTCAATGCGCTGTTTCAGCTCGCTAAAACGGTGCACCCCATCACTTAGACAGCGCAGAACCAATACTGACCATTTATTCGCGAGATGTTCCAATATTTCACGTGATGGACACTCCGTGGATAAGACCTGGCCCAATACAGGGCTGATCGCATAATTTGTCATAGCGTCCTCTCAGTATTCTTATTACCTACTAATTTTAATGTACTTACTCTTTGTAAGTTAACAGAATAATATTTCAGCAGCAAGTTTGTTAATGACTTTATATGGATTGATGAAATATCCCTTTCAATGATTAACCGCCATAAAAAAAGAGTCTCCATTGAGACTCTTTTTTAATTCTGCTTTACAAATTATGCATTTGTTTCAGCAGGAATTTTTGGATAACTTACGCCGCCCATCTGTTCTGCGATACGCAATACCTGGCAGCTATAACCCACTTCGTTATCATACCAAACGTAGCAAGTTAAACGGTTGCCTGAAGTAATTGTTGCTTGCGCATCAAATACACCTGCAGTACGTGAACCGATAAAGTCAGAAGACACAACTTCTGTAGAATTGGTATAACCGATTTGACCTTGAAGGTTTGAGTTGATTGAGATTTGACGAATGTATTCGTTCACTTCTTCACGATCTACTTCTTTCTCAAGAGTCAAGTTAAGAATAGCCAATGATACGTTTGGCGTTGGAACGCGTACAGAGTTACCAGTCAACTTGCCTTTAAGCGCAGGCAGAGCTTTAGCAACCGCTTTAGCCGCACCTGTTTCAGTAATAACCATGTTCAATGTTGCAGCACGGCCACGACGGTCAGCTTTATGGTAGTTGTCGATCAGGTTCTGGTCGTTCGTGAACGAGTGAACTGTTTCAACGTGACCATTAATCACTTTGTATTTGTCATCTAACACTTTAAGTGTTGGAGTGATGGCGTTGGTTGTACAGCTTGCTGCAGAGATGATGGTATCTTCATCAAGAATGTCGGCCTGGTTCACACCAAATACAACGTTCTTCATGTCACCTTTACCAGGGGCAGTCAAGATTACGCGTGCAGCGCCCGGGCATTGAAGATGTTGAGCAAGACCTTCAGCATCACGCCATTTACCAGTATTATCAATCACCAGTGCATTGTTAATACCATAAGCCGTGTAGTCCACTTCAGATGGGCTAGATGCATAGATCACTTTAATGAAGTTACCGTTTGCAATAATAGCTTCGTTTTCTTCATCAACTGAAATTGTGCCTTGGAACGGACCGTGGATAGAGTCACGGCGCAGCAATGAAGCACGTTTTTCCAAATCGCCATCAGATGATTTACGCACCACGATTGCTTTAAGATTTAAACCACGACCCAAACCTGACTGGCCAATGATTAAACGAGCCAGAATACGGCCGATACGACCAAAACCGTAAAGCACAACATCTTTGCCTTCCACAGCCTTCGCATTACCTGCTAAAGATTTCACTGCATCAGCAACAAAAGCGTCTACATCGCCGCCTTTTTCCTTGAATTCAACAGCAAGTTTACCTAGATCAATTTCTGCTGAACCAATATTTTCAATTTTAGCTAAAGCTTCTAAAATCGGGAAAGTGTGAACCACTGAAAGCTCAACATCCATAACACGTGTACGGCGATGCGCTTTTAAAATCTGGATTACTGAACGGTTAACTAAAGAACGACCGTATACAGAAGTCACGATATTTTTTTCACGATATAATTGACCAATCAGGGCAATCATACGTTCCGCGATTTCTTCACGGTTTTTCCAGCGACCTTGGTGCTCTGCATGTAGGGCGATGATAGTGTCTTTGCTCACAGCTACGTCCTCTAATTAATTGTATATCTAGGCATAAATTTCAAAACCCGACAATTGTAAAGGAATTATCGGCAACTTTGAATCAAAAGCTGAATGTTCAACGTGCTTTTTACGATATATTCACTATAAATTTATAAAATAGTTGTAATTATTTTCATGATTTTACTGTTAAAAGATCAGAAAGCTGTCTAAACACAAAAACTATACTTTTTTGTTAAATGTTGCTTAATCAAACAAGCTGAGTTTTCACCCAGCTTACCGAATGCAGTCTATTTCAAGCGATCCTGATAGTTTTCCACATTTTGATTCAGCGCCCGCTGTTTACGTTTTTGCTTGAAGATATGAAGTGTGCCTTCAATGACCAGCAATAGAACCGCAATCCAGATGGGAATATAAGTCAGCCATTCACCAGTCTCCACCCGCTCACCCAGCACAATAGAAGCAAAGGCCAAAAGCACGGGTTCGAGATAACTCAGCAATCCGAAAATCACAAAGGGCAAATAACGGCTGGCCAGAATATAACTGCCCAATCCCAACGCACTTAAAAAACCCAGGCCAATCACGGCCATAATTAAATGTGGAAAATGAGCCATTAAACTCAGACTATCGCTATGCATAAAGCCCAAGTAAAAAGCGACCGGTAAAATGAGGCATAAATCCCACCAGAAACCGCCTAAATGATCCGTTTTAAAGGCACGGCGCAAAAAGAAATATAAGGGATAAGCCAAAGCGACATAAACGGTTTCCCAGGCGATACTGCCGATACGCCAGATTTCATGCCCTACCCCTAGCATGGCCAATATTACGGCAGCCAACTGCCATTTCGACAGTTTTTCCTTATAAAGTACACAACCGATCAGCACCATCACCAAAGGCAACAGGAAATAACCCAGTGAAACCTGCAAGCCACGACCATTCATGGGGCCCCACAGAAACAGCCACAATTGTGTGGTACAAAGCAGGGAACTAAAAATCAGCCAGATCAGAAATACCGGCTGTTGAACAATGCGCTTGAAAATCTGGGAGATATGCTGCAAATCACCCGACCACCACATAAACAGGGTTAGAAAAGGCAGCGTGGCCAGCATACGCCAGGCAAAAGTCTGTTCGCTGTCCAAAGGCTTTAAAAATTGCGTATAAAAATACAGTACTCCAAAAGTAACAGATGCCAATACTGACAAAGCCAAGCCTTTATACATCTTTTACCTCAGGGAGATTATTCATTTCATGATGGTGCGAACCCATCCAAAATACTGGATCATTCAACTTTAAAACCGGAGCTATCTTAACAAATAAAAAACCATGCCTAAGCACGGTTTTAAAATTTTATTAAAATATTGGGTATGTTATTTGATCGTCTGCTTGGTATGAATCACATCCCTCAGATCATAGCCCAGCGATTTGGCATATTCTAAATACTCGTTGACGACTGCCTGATCGGGTTGTGGGCTACGGGACAATACCCACATGTATTTGCGGCGTGGTTCACCCACCAATACAGTCTGATAGTTTTCATCAAGTTTAAGTACCCAATAATCACCGCGACCGAAAGGCAACCAGCGAATCGCTTCAGGCAGGAAACTGACTTTTAATTTGCTATTGAAAGGTGCATTTTGAATAAATGCCTCTCCAATTGACTGGGTGAGTTTACCCTCTTTGGTATAGCAGCGGTTATCTACGACTACATTACCGTTCTCATTCAGGGTATAGGTCGCAGTGACATCACGATCACACTTATTTTGAAAATATAAAGGCTTACGGGCAACTTCATACCAGACACCCAGATATTTATCCAGCTCAACCCTTTCCACCGTTTGCAGTGGCTTAGTTTGTGCATATGCCATTGTCGCCATGCCCAAACCCACCAACACCGCTCCACCCAGAGCAATTTTAGCCAGTGTATAGCCCGCTTTTGGAAGATTATTGCTTGTCATAAAAGTACCTTCAGTCAATTTTTTAAATTCTTAAAGTGCTTACGCTTTTAAAAATAACGACTCCGACCAAATCATACTGTAGCGTTATGTAATGATTTTGCAATAAAAATCATCCAACTAACTGAGCATCTGTGCCTTCAAGCGTACAATCTCATCCCGTAGTCGCGCTGCCTGTTCAAACTGCAGTTCCTTCGAGGCTTTGAGCATCTCTTTTTCCAGTTTGGACAAATGCTTTGCCAGCAATTTAGGGTCTGCCAGAATGTGGCGCTCATCGGCACTCAAGGCACGGGCCTGATCCGAAATTTTCTCGTCAATCTGGTCATCAGTCAGCACTTCACCGGTATCAATATCCTGGCTGTTTTGACGCTTGGTGCTGCGCGGTGTAATGCCATGCAGTTCATTAAATTCGATCTGTTTGGCACGGCGGCGTTCGGTTTCATCAATGGCTTTCTGCATAGAGTCCGTAATCCGGTCGGCATACAAAATCGCTTTACCTTTCACGTTACGTGCAGCACGACCAATGGTCTGGATCAATGAACGCTCCGAGCGCAGGAAGCCTTCTTTGTCGGCATCCAGAATAGCCACAAGCGACACTTCCGGCATATCCAGACCTTCCCGCAGCAGGTTAATACCGACCAGCACATCATGCACACCGCTACGCAACTCATGGATAATCTTGGTCCGCTCCACGGTATCAATGTCTGAATGCAGATAAGCCACCTTGACCCCGTATTCTTTTAAATACGAAGTTAAATCTTCTGCCATCCGTTTGGTCAAAGTCGTCACCAGAACACGCTCATCCAGTTCCTTACGGATATTGATTTCCGACAGTACATCATCCACCTGGGTCAGCACGGGACGAATTTCGATTTCAGGATCGACCAGTCCGGTTGGACGAACCACCTGCTCGGCAATCTGCTGCGCTTTTTCCAGCTCATATTTTGCCGGTGTGGCACTGACATAAATCGTGGAGGGAATAATCCGTTCCCATTCTTCAAACTGCATCGGACGGTTATCCAGCGCACTTGGCAAACGGAAACCATAGTTGACCAGATTCTCTTTACGCGAGCGGTCGCCTTTATACATGGCACCAATCTGCGGAACCGTAACATGCGATTCATCAATAATCAGCAAGGCATCATCGGGAATATAGTCAAACAAAGTCGGTGGCGCTTCGCCTGCCGGACGGCCGGACAAATGCCGTGAATAGTTTTCGATGCCGTTGGTATAGCCCAACTGCTGCATCATTTCCAGGTCGTAGCGGGTACGCTGTTCAATGCGCTGTGCTTCCAGCAGTTTGTCATTGGCCCGAAAGAAACCTAAACGTTCCTGAAGTTCCTCGCGGATGGTGCCAATGGCGCGCTGCAAGTTATCTTTCGGCGTAACATAATGACTTTTAGGATAAATGGTCACGCGTGGAACTTTACGCACCATTTTTCCGGTTAAGGGGTCAAACCAGCGAATCGAATCGACTTCATCATCAAACAGCTCGATACGAATTGCATCCTGATCCGACTCGGCCGGGAAAATATCAATAATTTCCCCACGGATACGGTAAGTACCGCGCAAGAATTCCAGTTCATTACGGGTATATTGCATTTCCACCAGACGGCGAATAATGTCATCACGGCTGATCCGGTCCCCCTGCACAATATGCAGCAACATGCTCATATAGGCATTCGGATCACCCAGACCATAAATGGCCGAAACGGAAGCGACAATAATGGCATCACGGCGTTCTAATAATGCCCGGGTCGCTGAAAGACGCATCTGGTCAATATGGTCATTAATGGCCGAGTCTTTTTCAATGAAGGTATCGGAAGATGGCACATAAGCTTCCGGCTGATAATAGTCGTAATAGCTGACAAAATATTCAACCGCATTATTGGGGAAAAATGACTTGAACTCGCCATACAGCTGTGCAGCCAGAGTCTTGTTATGTGCCATCACAATGGTGGGACGCTGCAACTGGGAAATCACATTGGCCATGGTATAGGTTTTACCTGAACCGGTTACTCCAAGCAGCAACTGGTCGTGATAGCCTTTTTGAATGCCCTTGACCAATTTTTCAATGGCTTGTGGCTGATCACCCGCAGGCTGATAGCTGGTCACTAATTCAAAAGGTTGATGACTATCCGACATATTATTCAGCTTCTATACTTAAATACAGTTTCAATAATATGAGGGTTAAAGTTCAACATTCAACATCAATGTTCCGATATTTACTGAGGGACTTATATCAAGAAAATTCCAACATTTTTGTCTTGACCGCATGCGCATTCAATAGCAACATGAAACAAAGCATCCTGATCACAATAAAGCCTATGACTTACCATTACCATGACGAAAGTATTGTCAAAAATTTACCGGAAGATACCGTTTTTGTTTTTGGCAGCAACATGGCAGGAAACCATGCAGGTGGGGCTGCGCGTACCGCCCTACAACATTTTGGTGCAGTGCAAGGCGTAGGTCGTGGCTGGGCCGGTCAAAGTTATGCCATTCCGACCATGAACGAGCATTTGCAGCAAATGCCCTTGTCGCAAATTCAGCACTATATTGATGACTTCAAGATTTATACCAAAAACCATCCGAAAATGACCTATTTCATTACCTCGGTGGGTTGCGGGATTGCCGGCTATAAAACCGAAGAAATTGCGCCCATGTTCAAGGGCATTTCCCATAATGTGATTTTCCCCATTTCTTTCCGCCCTTTTGTAGAAAGAGCCCTACCTAAATTAACCCGTCATTTCCTAAGAACGGTATTTACCGATGAGGTTATTTTCTCCTCTCCAGATGAAGATGTTACTACCTGTTTAGATTTGTCAGAAAATGAAAAAAGTGCTGCCCGAATTATTTTAAATACTCAAATGTACCCAACCGACAGTAATGGCCGGGACCGAAATTTTGAAATTTCAGACATTTTGCATGTGTTAAACGGCAAGATTTTTGACTGGCAAAACCATTCAGAAGGTTCCATGATGTTTGGCGGAGTCATTCTGGCCTTGCTTGAACTCTACAATATCAATGAAAAAGACTTTATGGATGTCTGGCAAGGTGAACGTGAAATTTCTCCACCTAAGCCAGAAAATAAAGCCCGCAGAAAACCGCGTTAATTGTTAGTTTCAGCGAATCAAAGCCAATTCCTGAATTGGCTTTTTTTATTCGTCTTACTTTTTTATTTTGCGACACAGCTCTCATTAAAGATAAATATCGTTTTGCTTATCACATGATTTTAAAATAATTTTTTTAAGCATATACTTCATACTTAAATGACCATAAAAATGACGAGCACCTTGAATGGATATGCTGGACTCCCCTTTTTTTGAACTGTCTCCCGTGGCCATGTGGCTGGAAGACTATAGTGAAATCAAAAAACAATTTGATCTCTGGCGTAATCAGGGCGTGCAAGACCTGTTCAGTTTCCTACAAGAAGATGAATTGCGCATTCTTGAATGCGCAAAAAAAATTAAATTATTAAAAGTGAATTCTAAGACCCTTGAGCTTTATCAGGCCAATAACTTTGAACATTTATCTCAAAACCTGGCGTCAGTCTTTAAGGAAGACATGACAAAAACCCATATTCACGAACTTGTTGCATTGTGGAATGGTGAAACCCATTTTTCCAATCCCGCCGTAAACTATACCTTGACTGGAAAGCGCCTGGATATCCAGCTCAAAGGCCTTGTATTGCCTCAACATGAACAGGATTTATCCTTAGTCTTAATTACCACTGAAGACATCACGCCTTACACCGAAGCCTGCCGTAGGGAGGAACGAAGCCGCCATATGGCAGAGGCGCGCTTTACTTATTCTCCGACCTCGCTTTGGATCGAAGATTTCAGTCGTATTAAAATTAAACTGGATCAATTACGTAAATTAGGCATTGAGGATTTTCCAACTTTTCTGGATGTGCATAATGAATTTGTCATTGAATGCATCAAGGAAATTAAAGTTATTGATGTCAATCAAGCCACACTCGATTTGTTTGGTGCCCCGAGCAAAGATATTTTATTAAAAAACATTCATATTGTTTTTGCCGAAGAAATGGTTCGGACTTTTCGGGAACAATTGATTGAACTGTGGAATGGTCATCTGCATCATCAACGTGAAGCGGTCAATTACGCAATTGATGGCAGCATTCGCCATGTGCTGCTGCAATTTACCGTATTTCCAGATTATCTGGATGACTGGAGCATTGTACAGGTTGCCCTGACTGATATTACCGCGCGTAAAAAGGCTGAACATTATCTTGAATATTTAGGCAAACACGATGTACTCACCAAACTGTGCAACCGTTCTTTTTATGTGGCAGAACTGAACCGGCTTGAACGCAATCTATTACGTCCAATCTCATGTATTTTTATAGATTTAAACGGGCTGAAAACCCTGAATGACAGTCAGGGACACGATGCAGGTGACGGCGTCTTGCGGCGTATAGGCAACATCCTGAACCAGTTGATCCAGCATACGCCCTATTCGGCTTCACGCATTGGCGGAGACGAGTTTGTAGTCCTTTTACCGGGTGCAGATGAAGCAGCCTTGCAAAACTGCCTGCAAAGCCTGCATGAACTTTTGCTGGTGGACAATCAATTTTACGCCAATCAGCCAATCAGCCTGTCTATAGGTCATGCGACAAATTTGGAGCATGAACGGATTGAAGATATGCTGAAGCGTGCTGACCTGGAGATGTATCACCAGAAAAAGAATTACTATCAGAACAATGATAGACGAAGCCAGCTTTCCAGCTCGAGTTAAAGGTTCCAAACACCGGGTTATACGGCAATAAAAAAGCCATGGTCTGACCATGGCTTTTTTATTTCTATATGAAGAATTTAACGCTTGCCCATGGAACGGCGTGTACCACGTGGTGGCATCCAGGTACGATCAGCATAGCGCTGCGGTTTAGGGCGTAAATCTTCAAAGACTTCATCGGAAGAATTTTCATCGACCTTTTTAATCGGGAAAGGTAAATTAACCAAGGGTTTTTTCTTGGGCGTATTTTGGGTGCTCATGTGATTCACTCAAGGATTTCTACGACATATTGTACGGAAAAATGCCTCTCAGTGCGAGACAGGATTTTTACTCAGCTTGCAAACGCTGGAGTTTGCTGAAGATGACCTTTTTTAACCGCACCGGCATGTTCATTGATCAGGTCAGAACCTTATATTCGCCCCAGGAATGCATTAAAAAAATATAAATATCATATTAATTTTTGGCTCTTTTTAAGCTCAAGAATTTTTTCTATTAATCAAAATAACGTGTTACATAAAATTATTTTTCCACATGTTATTGAAACAAAATAGCTATTTTTTTACAGGAATACTACCCGATTAATATTTTTTAGTAACACAGTGATTTTTCTCTAAATATAGAATAAGAAAAGTGAACGAAAAAAAATGAATAATCGCAAAATGGACATGGAGTCCCTGAATGAAAAAAACATTCCTTTATATGATGTCGTCTCTTGCTACCCTTCCTGCTGTGAGCTATGCCGATTCCCCCTATTTCAGTTTAAAAGATGGCGATGGCTTTAAACGCTTTTCTGTTTCTGTGGGAGCACTACATGTCATGCCTCAAGGTAAAGCCCAGCCCTTCCAGGTGAATACGGCTGTTAAAAATGGTGAAGTGGCCAAGAATGGCGATATTCAGGTTGATACCGTACTCAACAATCTGAATCCCGAGGTCAATCAGGCTGCACTGGCCACCGTTTTAAGAGGTTTAGGCTTTTTTACCGGAGGTCAGCTGGGAAGCGAACTCAGTGGCAGCTCACAGATTTATGGATTGGAGCAATGGGATAATCCGGGTACGGGCCTTGAGGCCGATGATGTTACTACCCTGGGGATCATGACCAATTATTTCTTTACCGATAATGTGTCCTTTGAGATGAAAGCAGGTATTCCGCCCAAAGTTGACTTACAGGGTAAAGGAAAAATTTATGCACCTTTCTCTGCTGTGGCAACACCGCAAATTGGCAACTTGCCTTTAGAGTTCCTCAATATTGACCTGAAAAATGATATTTTTATTACCGATCTGGAAGCTCATGGACCCGCGGCTTCAGCACGTGCCTGGACGCCTGCCTTTGAGTTCCAGTATCACTTTGGTAAAACCGGAGTCAATAAATTCCGCCCTTATGTGGGTGTAGGTCTGATGTATGCTTATTTTAATGAATTGGAAATTAACCCGCATACAGAACAGGACTTGATTGCAGCCGGTCATATGATTGCCAATATCAAACAGGGCAATGCCGGAGCCTCACTGGAAGGCAAACCGAGTCTAGCCAATCCTAAAGTCGATCTCGAAGCAACCGATGCTATTGCCCCGATTGCGACTGTCGGTTTCACCTATGATTTTAATGAGCGCTGGTTTGCTGTGGGATCTGTATCTTATGCTCATCTTAAAAATGAAACCACGATTACGGTATCTGATGAAAAATTAGGAACATTAATTACCTCCAAAGCGGATATTGAAGTCAACCCGATACTTGCTTATGCAGGGATCGGTATGCGTTTCTAAGTTTTCAATCATTAAAAGACGGCGTTATGTCGTCTTTTCATTTTTATAAACCTTTCTATAACTTAATTTTATCTTTTGTTGAAATTTAATTTAATCGCCTCGTCCTTTATAATCGAATAACATAGCCGCAACACAGCCCAGCATGGATGAATTATGTCAGACACCCGTTTTTCCAAACCTCTGATTTACATGTTAATTGGAAGTGCCATTATTCTGGCTTTGTCCTTGGGTGTCCGTCATGCATTTGGTCTGTATCTGGTGCCCATGAGCCATGAATTTGGCTGGGGCCATAATGTGTTTAGTCTGGCCATTGCCATGCAAAACCTGATTTGGGGCGCAGTGCAACCTGTTACCGGCGCTTTTGCCGACAAATACGGCAGTAAAGTTGTGGTTGCAGTGGGTGGTGCCCTCTATAGCCTTGGCCTGTTGCTGATGGCGGTCAGCTCAAGTGGTTTGCTGCTGAATTTAAGTGTCGGCTTAATTCTGGGTCTGGCACTTTCTGCGACCTCTTTTCCCGTACTGCTGTCTGCTGTGGGACGTGCCGCACATCCTGAAAAGCGCAGTCTGGCGATGGGTATTGCCAGTGCCGCAGGTTCTTTCGGACAGTTTATTATGCTGCCGTCTACTCTGCTGCTGTTACAAAGTATCGGCTGGTCGGCCGCATTGATGGTCAGTGCCATTTTAATTGCTTTAATTATTCCATTGGCATGGACATTAAAAGCTCCGGCTTATGTACATCCGAATATATCGGCTGCCATTAAACCCGCATTGGGCGTCAAAGAAATTCTGGTGATTGCCAAAAACCATAAACCGTTCTGGTTCCTGTCTTTAGGCTTTTTTGTCTGTGGTTTTCAGGTGGTCTTTATTGGTATTCATTTACCTGGCTATTTGATTGATCACGGTTTTGATGCCACTACAGGTACAGTGTTCTTGGCCCTGGTCGGTTTATTTAATATTGTCGGTACCTATACCGCAGGCTGGCTGGGTGGAAAATACTCCAAGCCTCATTTGCTGATGGGTCTATATGGCCTGCGTGGTATTGCCATTATTGGCTTTTTATTGCTGCCTTTGAGTACCTGGACAATTTACAGCTTTGGCGTCATTATGGGCTTATTGTGGTTGTCTACGGTTCCCCTGACCAATGGCATTGTGGCGAACATGTTTGGCATAAAATACTTAAGCATGCTCAGTGGCATTGTGTTCTTTACCCATCAGGTCGGTTCATTTTTTGGTGGATGGCTGGGTGGTGTCAATCATGACATGACCGGCAACTATAATATGATCTGGATGTTTTCTATCCTGTTAAGTGTATTTGGTGTTCTGGTTCATTTCTTTGTTAATGAGGAGCATGTGGTTCATGACTGATTCTATGCTTGGACTTAAAATCCTGATTGCTGCAGCGATTGCGCTGTTATTGGCCATCGCCATTATGCTTTGGGTCCAAACCCCACAACTGTTTGAGTATTTCAATCAGGCCTTTTGTGCGCATTAAACTGCTGATTTTCAAACACAGCAACAGCTATTTTTATACTAAAAAATACAGTTTTTATTAAAAGCTGTATTTTCAATATATTAGTTAAATTTATGCATTTTTTCATAAACTTAGAATAATTTTTGATTTTTCATCCCCTGCCTTTTTTCTTAGATTGAGCATTAACGAAAAAACAATCTGAGCAACAAACATGACCGCATTAACCCAACTTTCTCAAGCTATTCATGATGCACCGCGCTGGCACCAGCCAGAACAATTTCAAAACCCCCAGGAGATTACGATTTTGCCCTTAGAGGGCGAAGCTTTAGGGGCTGTGGTTTTTGGCCTGGATGCGCGTAAAGCCCAAGCGGGTGAAACCATTTACCGTCTGAAGCAGGCACTGGCCGAGCATCTGATTTTAATCTTTAAAAACCAGCGTCTGGACGATTTACAGTATTTGGCCTTTGCCAGCTATTTTGGTTCCATTTTCCGCCCAAGCGCAGATAATCCCGTACTTGCCACCCAAGCCGATACCGGTACACCACCCGATGTCGTGCCTGTTTCTAATGCTGTTGGACAGGGTGATTACACTGGGCATGGTGAATTGAATCCGCATGCCGATCACCAATGGACGCCACAACCGTCTTTTGGTTCATTGCTTTATGCCATTGAATTACCTAAAGACGGCGGACAAACCTCCTGGTTTAA
Organism: Acinetobacter sp. G11; assembly: GCF_049808495.1. NCBI lineage: Bacteria > Pseudomonadati > Pseudomonadota > Gammaproteobacteria > Moraxellales > Moraxellaceae > Acinetobacter > Acinetobacter sp. G11. The sequence goes on along the minus strand of NZ_JBNCAT010000006.1, from coordinate 48,088 downwards.
TACCATCCGGGCTTATGACGCTTTAGATGAAGCAACCAAACAGCAGATCGATCAATTACAACTGATTACCTATAACCCCTTTGTCCGCCGCCAATACCTAAAAGATAATGATACCAATGGTTATGGCAGCAGTCCCTTATACCGTTTTAAAGATCAGCCGATTATTGGCCATGCCTATCCCCATCCACTGGTGCGCACCCATCCTGAGAGTGGTCGTAAAGCGCTTTGGTTAAATACCCATTCCGAAGTAGAGCTGGTCAATTATGATGATCAGGCTGGCAGTGAATTGATTGCTTCATTGCGCGAACATCTGTTAAAACCAGAATTCCGCTATGAACATCAATGGCAACAGGGCGATATTGTATTTTGGGATAATCAGGTCACCCTGCATTCACGCAAACCTTTCCCAAGCGAGCAACGCCGTTTATTAAAACGCATCAGTCTGGCAGGCGGTCGACCTTATTAAGGCTATTCCTGAATCTGAAATAATAACAATAAAAAAGTGTCATAAAGTTACTCCACAGCATCATGACCCCATCTACATTTACGAATACGCAAAATCGTAAATAAAATAAAAAATGCGTCATGATGCTGCAATTTTTTTATTTCCCCTTTTTTCTTAGGATATGCTCCATTCTCTTATCAGTAACGACCCGGTGATACATCAAATCGGAGATGATTAGACTTCTTTCATAAATTCCCCTTATTTCTCTCTAGGGGAGGAAATAAAGAGGGTGTGAACAATCATGAAAGAAGTCTATTTTTAATGATGGTCATCTTGTTTAAATATTTACGAGTTAAATTAAAAAATAAAAGCCCATCAAAAGTAATTACTTGGGATGGGCTTTTTCATGTTAGAAATATGCATTGCGGAAAACCGCATAACAAGGCAAATTTGGCCTGTTAATCTTGCTTAAGCTAAAACTCAAATATTTTGGATCATTATGTTGCCTTCTGTTCCTACGCTGTCAAATTTCAGCTTATTTAAAATATTTCTTAAATTAGGCTGTACGGCATTTGGCGGCCCGGCAGCGCATCTGGTGTTTTTTTATCGGCGTTTTGTGCAACAGCTTGGCTATCTGGATGAGCAGCAATATAGCCATCTCCTGGCTTTGGCTCAAATTTTACCTGGCCCCAGCAGTAGCCAGATGGGCATTGCAATTGGTTTTCAGCTAAAAGGTTATCGAGGTGCACTGCTGGCATGGCTGGGCTTTACTTTACCTTCAGCACTGCTCATGGCCCTTGCGGCAATGCTGGGCCTGCAATTTTCTGCTTATTTTTCTGCCGAGTTTTTCCATGTGATTCAACTGATTGTATTTAGCGTGGTGGCATGGGCATTCTGGCAAATGTTACGCAGCTTTTGCAAAGACCAATGGCAATATGTATTAATGCTGCTGTCGGGCTTATTTGTCTATCTGGTTCCCATCAGTATCAATCAGATGTTGGTGATCCTGTTCGGTGCTTTGGCAGGACTGGTTTATCTGCATTATTTTCCGCAAAAAAGTACCCTTAAACCTGTTACGAGCATCTCCATCACCGCTAAAAAATCTTTTGCTTATCTCTGGCTGATTTTATTTGCCTTGCCTTTTGTGCTGGTTCCACCGCTACAATATTTCTTTCCCAATATTTGGCTAGACAGTTTTACCGGTTTGTACCGCACGGCTTCTCTAGTCTTTGGTGGCGGTCATATTATTTTGCCATTTTTACAGCAGGACTTTGTTGCATCCGGCTTGGTCTCCCAGCAACATTTTGACCTGGGCTATGCCATTGCCCAGCTGATGCCAGGCCCCTTATTCAGTTTTGCCAGTTATCTGGGTGCTTTATTGCCTTTAAGTTCATCGGCGGCACTGAATGCAGCTTTTGCAACGGCAGTGATTTTCTTGCCTTCTTTTTTCCTCATTTTTGGCGCTTTACCTTACTGGTCACGTTTAATGCAATTTCCGCGTTTATTTCAGGCTTTGGCAGGAATTAATGCCGCTGTGGTGGGTCTGTTATTATGCCTGGTGGTGCAGATGGGTGAAAAATATATACGGTCTGGCCTAGATATTGTTTTTATTATCGCTGTCATTGCATTGCTGAAGAGCAAAGTTCCAGTCTGGCTGACCTTAATCAGCAGTTTCTTCAGTTATTATGGACTATTGTGGCTATTGGATCATTATGCCCTTTTCTCATTCGGATTCTAATATGCAATGATCTCATATTTACATAAGGGGAGTTTTTATCTAGAGCATTTGATTACTTAAAGTGGACACTGTTTACTTTTAATCACTCAATCTCTCTATTTTCTTGCTCTATTTCTGATTAGCTTATTTAGATATCAATTTTAAACCTATCGATCAGGAAAATAGGATGAATAATATAGTCAGCTTTTCAGATTGTGCCCAAATGTGTATGACATGCTCTTTGACCTGTACCGGTTGTGCAGCCGCTTGTCTGGATGAAAATGACCTGGAGATGATGCGTGAATGCATCAAGCGCTGTCTGGACTGTGCAGATATCTGCAACTTATGTGCCGGGTCTGAACAAAGGTCTTCCGCCTTTATGCAGGAAATCTGTCAGCTTTGTGCCCAAATGTGTGATTACTGTGCCAAAGAATGCAGCAAGCATGACGCTGAACATTGCCAGCAATGTGCAGAAACTTGCCAGCAATGCGCGGCAGAATGCCGTAAAATGGCAACCTAAATGCAGATGCTTGATAGAAAAAAATAGTAAATCCATCTGATCACTATTTTTTTTATTTGATCTGCGGGTTTGCACAATCGCTATCCCCTAATCCCCTAGGCTGAGATGATATTTAATACTACAAAATAAACAAAAACCCGTAAGCATGCACTTACGGGTTTCGCATTTAAAATTCAGAAAATCTTAGAATAAACGGTTCATACCATTCAAGGTTGCCACACGATACGCTTCTGCCATGGTCGGATAGTTAAACGTAGTTTCCACAAAATACTTGATAGTATTGTTCGGGCTGTTCATCACGGCTTGACCAATGTGAATAATCTCGGCAGCATTATTACCAAAGCAATGTACACCCAGAATTTCCAGAGTGTCACGGTGGAATAGAATCTTCAATTCACCTACCGTATCACCGGTAATTTGCGCACGCGCCAAATGACGGAAAGAGGCCTGCCCCACTTCATACGGGATTTTTTCTTCAGTCAGTTGCTGTTCAGTTTTACCAATCGAAGAAATCTCCGGAATGGTATAAATTCCAGTCGGGATATCAGTCACTGGTGCAACATCTTTCTCGCCGCTCATATTCGCGCCCGCACAACGACCTTGGTCATAAGCAGCAGAAGCCAGTGATGGCCAACCAATCACGTCACCCGCAGCATAGATATTGTCCACTTCAGTCTGGTACTTATCATTGACATTCAATTGACCACGGCTGTTTGGTGTAATACCTACATTTTCAAGACCTAAACCATCCGTATTCCCTGAACGGCCATTACACCATAAAATGGCATCGGCTTTAATTTTCTTACCACTTTGTAAATGCATTACTACGTGATCATCAAAAGTTTCCAGATGATCAATCTGTTCATTGTGACGAATCAAGACACCCTGTTCACGCAAGTGATAAGACAGCGCATCTGAAATTTCATCATCCAGATAACTGAGCAATTTAGGCTGGGTATTAATCAAATCAACTTTATGGTCCAAACCAATAAAGATGGATGCATATTCACAACCAATCACACCTGCACCATAAATGATGATTTTCTTGATGGAGAAATCCAGATCCAGAATTTTGTCTGAATCAAATACACGTGGATGATTAAAATCAAGCACTGAAGGACGGTATGGACGTGAACCTGTCGCAATCACCAACTGCTGAAAACTTAAAGTTTCAGTAATACCTTCCGGACTGAAAATCAGGATGGTATTTTTGTCTTGTATATAAGCACGACCATGATAGATATCAATTTTGTTACGATCATAGAAGCGCGAGTGGGTATCGACTTGCAACTGAATGACTTTGTGTGCATTGCGCAGCACTTGTTTCATGGTGAACTGTTTCCATTCACCCACTTTTTGGAACATTGGGTCACGTTGGTAACGCAAAATACTCGATACAGTTTGACGTAATGCTTTACTTGGAATGGTACCTACGTGTGTACAGTTACCACCTAACTGTTCACGCATATCAACTATTGCAACACGCTTGCCTGATTTAGCAAGTTTCATTGCCGCGCCTTCACCCGCAGGGCCTGAACCGAGAACTACCGCATCGTATTTAACGAAAGTTCCACTAATGACCTCTTTTTTACGTGGCATTCAACGCTCCTATCTTCAATATTGGTCTATCTTGGCTATATTATGACGTAAATACTCGCAATTTTCTGTATTTACCTCACATATATTAAGTGATGACTACATTTATTAAATGAATATCCTTTTTACCCCATTTAGATTCAAGTCCGTTATAATGAGAGACCTAATATATCTAGTATCTCCCCCGTCAAAAAACAGTGGAAAAGTTGAATATGTCTGAAAACCGTAAACCTGAACAGGGTGTCAAACTTCGTGGCGCAGAGAAAGTCGCTCGTATTCCTGTAAAAGTTGTACCTACGGTTGAAACGCCACGCAAACCGGACTGGATTCGCGTGAAAATGGCGGCACCAGATGAAGTTCAACGCATTAAAACCACCTTGCGTGCACAAAAACTGCATACAGTGTGTGAAGAAGCCGCTTGCCCGAACCTGCCAGAATGTTTTGGTGGCGGTACCGCAACCTTTATGATCATGGGTGATATCTGTACCCGTCGCTGTCCGTTCTGCGACGTGGCACATGGTCGTCCAAACGCACTGGACCCGGACGAACCGCGTCATATGGCCGAAACCATTGCCAACCTAGGCTTAAAATATGCCGTGATTACTTCGGTTGACCGTGATGATCTCAGAGATGGCGGTGCACAGCATTTCGTGGACTGCATTAAAGAAGCCCGCAGCTTGAGCCCAAATACCTTATTGGAAATTCTGGTTCCGGATTTCCGTGGTCGTATGGACGTAGCGCTTCGCATCATGACCGAGTGTCCACCGGACGTATTTAACCACAATATTGAAACTGTACCGCGCCTGTATAAAGCAATGCGTCCGGGTTCAGACTATCAGCATTCTTTAAACCTGCTGAAAATGTTCAAGGAATACTGCCCGGATGTTCCAACCAAATGTGGCTTGATGGTCGGTATTGGTGAAACTGAAGAAGAAGTGATTGCCCTGCTGGATGACTTAAAAGCTCATGATGTCGATTACGTGACTATTGGTCAGTATTTACAGCCTTCTAAAGAACATGCACCGATTGACCGTTTCGTGACTCCAGAAGAATTTGAGCGTTACACAGCACATGGTCAAAAACTCGGATTCAAGAATATCTGGGCAGCCCCGATGGTTCGCTCAAGTTACTTTGCCGACCGTCAATATTATGGTGAACCAGTTCCAGCCGTACGCCGTAAAGTTGACCCTGCGAAGAAAATTGCAGTTCAGACCATTGAAGCTTAATTGAAAATCAGCCTGAAACCAGGCAGATCAACAAATGCCAATCTAATAAGTTTAGATTGGCATTTTTATTTCCGGCTAAAAAAGATAAAAATGAGACATAAAAAATCCCCTATTTAAATAGAGGATTTGTGAAATCAAAAGCATTTAAGCAGCTTGATGTGGTACACCACTATGGAAACGGAAAGTATCATCTTCAGAGAGGATTAAATTCTTTTCCACTTCACGGATATGCTGAATGCGCCCCTGAATGTCTTCTTCCGGATCTTTCATTTTAGACGTTTTGGCAACATCTAAAGCCAGTGCCAGATAATCTTCATAATGGCGTGATTCAGACTTGAGCAGGTAACGGTAATAACGTCCTAACTCTTCATCAACCAGTGGGGCAAGCGCATAAAAACGCTCGCAGGAACGTGCTTCCACAAAGGCACCAATAATCAGCACGTCAATCAGTGCTTCAGGCTCATAGGTGCGAATTTCCTTGCGCAAGATCCCTGCATAACGACCTGCACTCACCGCTTTCCATTCCTGTCCGCGTTTCGACATGAATTCCAGTACCTGCTCATAATGCAGCATCTCTTCGCGTACCAGTTGTGCCAGCTTGACCTGCAAATCGGTAAAAAAGCTGTAACGGAACATCAGGTTCATGGCTGTTCCAGCGGCTTTTTTCTCGCAATTGGCATGATCCTGCATGAGCAACTCCAGGTTATTCACTGCTTCATCTAGCCAGGCTTTCGGCGTTTCACATCCCAGGAAGCCAATCACAGGTTTCATGAGATCATCATAATGGGTTGTCGACATAACTTTTAAACTTAAATCTTAACGTGCTGCTTTAATCACAGCTTTCATTTGTTGAACAGCTTGCGCCAAACCGACAAAGACTGCATCGGCGATAATAGAATGACCGATATTAAGCTCATGAATGTGTGGAATTGCAGCAATTGGCGTGACATTGTCCAGGTTCAGACCATGTCCTGCATTCACGATCAGACCTTTAGATGCAGCATATTCCGCACCTTTGACAATACGCTCAAGTTCATGCTGCTGAGCTTCAGCGGTTTCAGCATCGGCATAGGCACCTGTATGCAACTCGATGGTGGGCGCACCGCAAGCCACGGCTGCGTCAATCTGCTCAAAGTCGGCATCAATAAATAAAGACACTTCACAGCCAATGGCAGACAAGGCTTGAGTCGCGGCTTTAACCTCTTCAAAATGCCCCACTACATCCAGGCCACCTTCAGTGGTCACTTCCTGACGCTTTTCCGGAACAAAGCACACATGATGCGGCTGAATTTCCTTGGCAAACTCCACCATCTCAGGCGTGACTGCCATTTCCAGGTTCATATGGGTTTTTAGCACCGGACGCATGCGACGGACATCATCATCCTGAATGTGACGACGGTCTTCACGCAAATGCAGGGTGATCCCCTCCGCGCCTGCCTGTTCGCAAATTAAAGCAGCATTCACTGGATCTGGATAAGTGGTTCCGCGCGCCTGTCGCAAAGTCGCCACATGGTCAATATTTATACCAAGCAATGCAGCCATAACAATTTCCTAACCATGTTTAAAATTAAGATTGAGATTGAGTATTTTGAATCCACAATTGACGGCTTTTCAGCGGTCGGTCGCCCAAAAGTGCGGTGATGATCTGCCGATAAAGCTTAGTCAATAATTGTAACTGCTCATGATTGAAATCCCTACCTTTTTTATAATCACGCATCGAAAGAATCTGCTGTCCAGATAAAGTCGAACGTGACTGTTGCGCTGTAGGAATAAAGCCATCATTGAGCTGAAACAGATAAGATTGTGATTCCTGAATTTTATGTTGCTGTGCATCCACCGTAAAATCAAGTGCATAGCCCAGTTCTTCCAAAAGTGCATGTTCGAACTGACGTAAAATTTGTCTTAAGAAAAGATCCGGATGCTCCTGCTGTGCCAGCTTTTGCAATTGCTGCAAGGTCTGATGATACTGCACAAAGCTTTGTGGCATTTCCACTTCAACCGGGCACAAGCGCAGGATAATTTCATTCAGATAAAAACCGGAAAAGAAGGCATCGCCAAAAAAGAAAATGGGCTGATTGACAATTTCCAGTTTGGTAAAATTTTTAAGCTCAGATTTACCGGAAGCCTGTAAACAGATCGGCTGGTATTGCGGGGGCGGCGTTTGCCTTAAGATTCCATCCACGCGACCATGCTCCTGGGTAAACAGATGCACAATATGGCTGCGCTCACGGTATTTACGATGATGGATTAAATAGCCATGCAAGGTTTCATTGCGCATAAAGAATGAAGTCTAATCCTTTTTCTTTTCCGGATCAGAATCTTCATCCTCTCCATCCGGAATGACAGCACCCACCACAGCTGCTGTACCTTTCACCACGCCTTTGGTGGTTTTATAAGCCACTTTTACCGGAACTGTAACAATCTTGTGAATACAGCCTTGCAGGAACACTACACATGCTACAACAGTCAGTACTTTAATCATTACAGTTCCTTTCAAAGTAAAACCTAGATTTTAGATATCACTATAACCCAAACTTTTCAGGGCACGTTCATCATCAGACCAGCCACCTTTGACTTTTACCCAAAGGGTCAGCATGATTTTCTGTTCAAACATTTTTTCCATGTCGGTACGGGCATCCATACCTATTTTCTTCAATTTTGAACCTTTTTCACCAATCACGATAGCCTTTTGACCAGGACGATCGACAAAAATGGTGGCATCAATATAGGTACATGCCGCTTTTGGACGGCCGGTTTTCGGATTGATGGTGGCTTCCTCAGTCTTGAAAGACTCAATTTGCACGGTCAAATCATACGGCAGTTCTTCACCCAGTTGACGCATGATTTTTTCACGAATCACTTCCGAAGCAAGGAAACGTTCTGAACGGTCCGTAATCTGATCCAGTGAATAAAGCGGTGGCTGGAATGGCAAATACTTTTCAATGGTATTCCGCAAATGCTCAAGGTTGGCACCACGTAAGGCTGATACAGGTACGATCTCGGCAAAGTTCATCAATTTTGCACGTTCCTGAATCAAGGGTAATGCCTGATTCTTGTTTTCAAAAGTATCCAGCTTATTGATCACCAGAATCACCGGCATTTCTGCATTTTTCAGCTTTTCCAGCACCAGCTCATCGTTCTGGGTCCATTTTTGCGCATCCACCACAAACAGTACCAGGTTCACATCTCGTAGTGCCGAATGAGCGGCACGGTTCATCATTTTATTGATGGCACGTACTTCTTTCTTGTGCATCCCCGGCGTATCCACAAAGACTGCCTGAGATTTTTCACGGCTATCAATCCCGACAATTTTATGACGTGTGGTTTGCGGTTTACGTGAAGTGATAGAGAGCTTTTGACCCAGCAAATGGTTCATCAATGTAGATTTACCCACATTCGGGCGTCCTACAATTGCAACAAAGCCACTTTTAAAGTCCGAAGGAATCGTGGTTCCTTGCGAACTGAAGAATTGATTAATTAAATCATTGCCACTGTCTTGCGGCTCGTGATCAGCATCGATGTGATCGGAATGAGTAGTCATTAAGACTTTTGCTCCAATTGTTTTAAGATATCTGCCGCAACTGCCTGCTCGGCAAAGCGACGACTTGAACCCTCACCATACAATACAGGCAAGCCCTCAATGGTACATTCCACCTTGAAATGCTGATTGGGAGCATCACCTTGAATATCTACAACATCATAAACAGGGAGAGGCTTTTTACGTGCCTGCAAATATTCCTGTAAGCGTGATTTAGGATCTTTGAGTTGGTCTGTAGGTTCAATATGGTCCAAATATGGCGCGTACCATTTCAATACGATGTCTTGTAATACCTTCAGATCATGACAATCGACATAAATTGCACCAATAATCGCTTCTACAGTATCAGCAAGAATAGATTCCCGATGATGTCCACCCGATTTCAACTCACCCGTGCTCAGAATTAAACATGGACCAAGTTTCAAATCGTTTGCAATTTTGCCTAATGCTTCCTGACGAACCAGTGTGGCACGCATACGCGTTAAACGCCCTTCATTTTCATGCGGGTAGGCTTGATACAAATAATGGGCAATGATCATCCCTAACAATGAATCGCCGAGAAATTCCAGGCGCTCATAGTTAGTTTTATGACTAACCGATCGGTGGGTCAGTGCAAGCTGCAATAATTCAGGCTGTTTGAACTGATAACCGATACGGTGGACTAAGCGCATATCACTTAGTTTGGACTGACCTTTGATCAAAACTTTTCTCGAACTTTAACACTAAATCTATATTGAGCAAGAAAGGCTTTCTTATCTCATAATCTTTTTTCACTTGTAGCCCATCAATATTGGTCACCTGTGCAATATCTTTAAAATTGATATCACGCACGCCATTCATATCTAAACGCTGTGACATTTGCTGAGCAAATTTTTCAGGCGATGTATTTGCCGGACTATCTTGCATTAATTCCGTAATCTGGGTATCGATCAAACGATCATCGACATACGGTCCCCAAACAGCAATGGCAATTTTCACTAAAAAAGCGAAACCAATCACTGCAATTAAAATTGCAATATAGGATGCCCCTTGTTGATTTTTACGCATTTGTTATTTTCCAATCATGCTTAATCAATAATACCGTTGCGGTTAAACGACGGTAATTTAAATCCAGGTTCTTTATGCATCCATTTATAGAATGCACGACCTGTGAGGTTTTCTTCTGGTACAAAGCCCCAAAAACGACTGTCAGCACTTTGATCGCGGTTGTCCCCCATCGCGAAGTAGTGACCTTCAGGTACTTTTACTTCCCAATATAAACCATTTTCAGATGAATATTTACCATTTTCAACATAGTTGATAAAGGGTGCCTGACGGGCAACATTTACCCCTTCAAGCTCACGCATCTTGAAGGTATGTTTACCGAGTGTTTCCTGATGGTAAATGGATTCTGGTGTATCGAGAATATCTTTTTCGCGGCTAAATTCTACCGGAACTTTCGCCACTTTTTGTCCATTGATACTGAGCTGGCCATGATCATAGACGATATGATCTCCCGGCAAACCCACCACACGTTTGATATAGCTGATGGTCGGTTGTGGCGGATAACGGAATACAATCACATCGCCACGTTCCGGTTCACCGACATCAATTACCTTGGTATTGACAATCGGTAGACGTACACCGTAGTTAAACTTGTTGACCAGAATAAAATCACCCGTTTCCAAGGTCGGAACCATAGAATCGGACGGAATGTTAAATGGCTCATACAGGAATGAACGCAGCACCAGCACAACGGCCAGTACTGGCCAGAAATCATATGCCCATGTGATGATGAAATTTTCATTTCCCTTGCCCCGTGTTTGTCTTTGTTTAAAGACAAATTTATCGAGTAGCCACACCAAAAAGAAAATCAGTGTGACGGGTACAAGGATTAAATTAAAATCAAAATCCATGAGCGATATAACCTCTATTATTTATTATCTTTCTACTTTCAACACAGCAAGGAACGCTTCTTGCGGGATTTCAACACTACCCACCTGCTTCATACGTTTCTTACCTTCTTTCTGCTTGGCAAGAAGTTTTTTCTTACGCGATACGTCACCGCCATAACATTTGGCCAGTACGTTTTTACGCATGGCTTTTACGGTAGAACGGGCAATGATTTGCGCCCCAATCGCGGCCTGAATGGCGACATCAAACATTTGACGCGGAATCAGGTCTTTCATTTTTTCAACCAGTGCAATACCACGGTGACGTGCATCCTGACGGTGACAGATCATCGCTAAAGCATCGACTTTCTCACCATTAATGAGCACATCCACTTTCACCAGCGATGAACTTTCAAAACGGATAAAGTTGTAGTCTAAAGATGCAAAACCACGTGAACATGATTTCAATTTATCAAAGAAATCCATGACCACTTCTGCCATCGGAATTTCAAAAGTAATGGAAACCTGATTAGCCATGAACTTCATGTCTTTTTGTACACCACGGCGTTCCACGCACAAGGTCATCACATTACCCAAGTATTCTTGTGGTACCAGGATATGACATTCTGCAATCGGTTCACGCAAATCTTCTACCGTCGAACCATCCGGCATTTTTGATGGACTGTCGATATAGATCGTTTCACCATTCTTCATCACGGCTTCGTAAATTACGGTTGGCGCAGAAGAAATGAGGTCAAGATCGTACTCACGCTCTAGACGTTCCTGTACGATTTCCATGTGCAACATGCCGAGGAAGCCACAGCGGAAACCAAAACCTAAGGCATCTGAACTTTCAGGTTCAAAGAATAATGCCGAGTCATTGATTTGCAGTTTATGCAGCGCTTCACGGAACGGTTCAAAATCACTTGAGTCGATCGGGAAAAGACCCGCATAAACCTGCGGTTTAACCTTTTTGAAACCCGGTAAAGTCGGTACTTCTGGCGTTGCTGCAAGCGTGATGGTATCACCGACTGGCGCACCAAAAATATCTTTAATCCCGGCAATGATAAAACCCACTTCTCCGGCTTCTAAAATGCCGGTTTCGGTATGTTTAGGATTGAAGATACCGACCGAAGTAATGATGTGCGATTGGCCTGTTGATTTAATCAACATTTTATCGCCCTTACGCACACGCCCTTGTTTGATACGCACCAAAGACACCACGCCGAGGTAATTATCGAACCATGAGTCAATAATCAAGGCTTGTAGCGGTGCTTCGCGATCACCTGTAGGTGCGGGAATAACATTGACCAGCGTTTCAAGCACACCTTCAATACCGAGACCTGTTTTCGCTGAACAGGTCGGTGCCTCGGTCGCTTCAATCCCGATGATGTCTTCAATTTCCTGAATCACACGTTCAGGTTCAGCCTGCGGCAAGTCAATCTTGTTGAGTACAGGGAGGACTTCAAGTCCCTGTTCAATCGCGGTATAGCAGTTCGCCACAGACTGGGCTTCAACGCCCTGCGCAGCATCAACAACCAGAAGTGCACCTTCACATGCCGCAAGCGAACGGGATACTTCGTATGAAAAGTCTACGTGTCCTGGCGTGTCAATAAAGTTTAATTGGTATTCCTGACCGTTCGGATGGGTATAGTACAGGGTCACGGATGCCGCTTTAATGGTAATACCGCGCTCACGTTCCAGTTCCATAGAATCCAGAACCTGAGCCTGCATTTCGCGATCTTGCAAACCACCACAGGTTTGAATAAAGCGATCCGCCAGTGTCGATTTACCATGATCGATATGCGCAATAATCGAGAAGTTACGAATGTTTTTAATATCAACAGATTTTTTAGCTTGCGCCATGGGCTACCTTGAGAAAAAAACACGCCATGCAAACAATAGTTAATGCATGGCAAAAGCTGAATAGAAATTGCGTAGGATTATAGCAGATGGATTTTTCAATGTATCCTAAATAATGAGTTCGTTTTTCGCTTTGACTGTTATTTTCAAAATAAAACCGGATTGCATTCATGCACTCAGTTTGAAGCCATCACATCATACTGGCTAAAATCCAGTGGATTCGCGTGTTCCGATATTGGCTGGTAGGCTTGGCTAAAAGTAGGAGACATGCGTTTTGGCCGACCGGTGGCAATTTCCACACAGGCCCATTTGGTATTCCCCATAAATAAAACGCTTTGGTCCTGGGGACGATAAAACACATATTGCCGGAAAGAATACAAGGCATTGATATCATCCAGCCAGGTACGCAAGATAATCTTTTCGCCTTCAAATGCCGCTTTACGGTATTGCACATGGTGCTCTACTGCAACCATGGCATGCTTCAGTTCCAGGTACTCACTCAAGCCCAAGCCCAGCGCATCAATATGTGCAGTAGCGACATCCTGCATCCAGTGCATATACACCACGTTATTCACGTGCCCCAGACTGTCAATATCTTTTGCTTGAACGGTGATTTCCAAATCAAAAACTGTGCTCATTTATTTTACTGATCCTTACGCTATGCAAAATTGACCTTCAAAGCCAGACAGTCTACGTAATTTTGCCTTGTAGTAAAATTGCAAAATATAAAAAAACCACTCGGCTATAGAGTGGTTTTCTGTTGAATAGATTGATTTATGCTATTCAATCCGCATGCCTAGAATTGCGCGTTGATCCTGACGGATAATGGAAACCCGTGCAATTGAACCTTTTTTCAATTCGGATACTGCCTTAATGAAGTCATTACTATTCAAAATGGTTTTATTATTGATTTGAGTAATGATATCTCCTGCAGCGATACGGGATTGTGAAGCGATCCCTCCCCGTTTGACTTCTTGAATCAGAATACCGCCTTTAAGATTCAGTTGGGATTGCTCACTGGCCGTCAAGTTACGAATCGTCACCCCCAAAACAGGACCTTTATTTTGGGCTGCCTGTTCCACCGGTGCCGGTGTGTCGTCCGGTGCAGTCGTCAATGTTGCCGAGATATTACGGGTCTTATCATCCCGCAAAACTTGCAATTGAATGTTTTGATTCGGTGAAGTCCGGTTTAAGTAATTAAGCAAATCAGAGGTTCTGGAAATAGGCAAGCCATTATATTTCAGGATCACATCACCCGCCTTAAAGCCAGCTCTGGCTGCCGGAGAGTTCGGTGCGACCTGGGTCACCAGTGAACCTTCAGGTTTGGACAGGTTATAAGATTCTGCAAGGTTGCGATCGATATCCTGCAACATCACCCCCAGATATGAGCGAGTGACCTTGCCATTCTTTTTCAGTTGCTCTGCCACATCCATCGCCACATCAATCGGGATGGAAAATGACAGCCCCATATATCCGCCGGTACCGCTGAAGATACGCGAGTTCACTCCCACCACTTCACCATTCTGGTTAAACAGGGGACCGCCTGAGTTACCCGGATTCAAGGCTACATCGGTTTGAATAAAAGGCACCGAGGTTTCCCCCATCATGTTACGCATTTTCGCACTGACAATTCCGGCAGATGCAGAATAGTCAAAACCAAAAGGTGAACCAATCGCCAGTACTGGCTCACCGACTTTGAGCCGGTCTACATTTCCGGTACGCAATTCAGGGAAATTGGAACCATTGACTTTGAGCAATGCCACATCGGTACGGGCATCACTTCCGATCACGGTGGCATCAATTTCACGGCGGTCATTAAACATAATGGTCACTTTAGATGCATCTTCAACCACATGATGATTGGTTAACAGATAACCATCTTTACTGATAAAAAATGCGCTGCCGTAAGCAGTTTTCTCTTGCTGAGCCTGTTGCTGTGGAACAATCACCTGATTGCCAAAAAAGCGTTTTAAAATTTCAGGGATTTGCTGTTGGATCAGCTCTTCCTGAGTCATTTTTTTAACGACATTGACACTCACTACAGCAGGGCTGACCTGTTCAACCAGATTGGAAAAGTCCACCGAAGAAGCTGCTTGTGTTTGCATTGCTGCCATGGTGAATACAGCAGCATACATTCCTTTTTGTATATAGCGATTGTTCATGTAAAGCATTCACTCCATTCATTATAAGTATGCGTAAACAGTATTTAGCACAAAACATGCCTGTCTTGGGTAATAATATGTTTGATTATATTTGTATAAACAACAGCTTAAATCTTTCTTAAAAGTTTGTTGCCTTATTACTTTTTCTCATCATACATTAGCATATTAGGTCTTGTTTTTTGAGTAAAAAAGGGGTGTTATTAGCAAACTTTTTTCAAATTAGCTGATGGACATGTCTAATTTAAATACAACACATCATTTTGACGTGATCATTGTGGGCAGTGGTGGTGCAGGTTTGAGTCTGGCCTTATCATTACCCGATCATTTCAATATTGCTGTTTTGGCCAAATCGACACTCACCGAAGCCAGTACTTTTTATGCGCAAGGCGGCGTTGCTGCGGTTTTAGATGAAACCGACTCCATTGCACAACATATTGATGACACCATGATTGCAGGTGCGCAGTTATGCGAACGTGAAGCCGTCAAGCAGACAGTAGAAGGTGGCAAACCTTCGGTCGATTTCCTGTTAAAACATGGCGTGCAATTTACCTTAGATGAACAGGAACAGCTGCATTTAACTCGTGAAGGTGGTCATTCACAGCGCCGTATCATCCATGCCGCAGATGCGACCGGTCGTGCCATTTCAACCACTTTGGTGCAACGTGCCCGTGAAAAGCAAAACATCACGATTTTTGAAAACTATATTGCCATTGATTTAATCACTTCAAAAAAACTCGGCCTGAAAGATCAAAGTAATCGTGCCCTAGGCTTATACGCGCTCGATGAAAAGACTGAAAAAGTCCATACTTTCTTGGCACCTTCTACAGCCTTGGCGTGTGGCGGGGCGATGAAAGCCTATCTGTATACCTCTAATCCGGATATTGCGACCGGTGATGGCATTGCCATGGCCTATCGTGCCGGATGCCGGGTTGCCAACATGGAATTCAACCAGTTCCATCCGACCTGCCTGTATCATCCGCAAGCACGTTCCTTTTTAATTACCGAAGCCATGCGCGGTGAAGGGGCTTATTTACGCTTGCCGGACGGTGAACGTTTCATGCTGCGTTTTGACGAACGTGCGGAACTGGCACCGCGTGATATCGTGGCACGTGCCATTGACTATGAAATTAAGCGTTTGGGTATCCGTCATGTCTGGCTGGACATTACCCATAAAGATGAAGCGTTTATTAAAGAGCACTTCCCGACCCTGTATGCACGGTTACTCGAGTTAGGAATCGACATTACCAAGGACATGATTCCCGTGGTTCCTGCGGCCCACTATACCTGTGGCGGCGTGGTGGTTGATGAAAATAGCCAGACCGACATTGAAGGTTTATATGCCATTGGTGAAACTTCTTATACCGGCTTGCATGGTGCTAACCGAATGGCCAGCAACTCACTTTTAGAATGTTTCGTATATGGCATGAGCGCAGCAAAACATATAGAAAGCCTGTTCAATCCGGATTATGTTTCACCCGCTATCCCTGCCTGGGATGATTCACAAGTGATGAATCCGGATGAAGATGTCGTTATTCTGCAAAACTGGGATGAACTGCGTCAGACCATGTGGAACTATGTCGGCATTGTACGGACCACCAAACGCCTGCAACGTGCCTTACATCGTATTGAAATGTTGAAGCGTGAAATCACTGAATATTACCAAGATTACCAGGTCAGCAAAAACCTGATTGAACTGCGTAACCTGGTACTGGTTTCAGAGATGATTGTGCGCTGTGCCATGGAACGCAAGGAATCACGCGGTTTGCACTACACCCTGGATTATCCGGAGCTTGGACCTGAACTGCGTAAAACGGTACTGACTCCACCAAACTTTAAGGTGGAAACCCCGTTGGTCAATGTGGATGCTTAAATCCGTGTAGCCTAAATAAAAAGACCGAACATTTTGTTCGGTCTTTTTCAATCTGCATGATGTCTATTTATTGCCGGGGTGGGATGGAATAAGTACCTACCGCGTGGGCAATCGGTTCATCCAGATCAATGGAATATAACCATACATCCCCGACAATGAGGGCTTTACCCACTTTCATTAATTGGCAAACTGCACGAATATCCTGTGCTGCGGTGGGTTTTCTTAAAAAATTAACCGATAAATTGGTCGTAACAGCCAACGCAACAATCCCGATTTCCCCCAGTATCGCAATATAAAGTGCATAATCGGCAGCAGTCATCATGGTGGGGCCAGACACCGTTCCACCCGGTCTTAAATCTGCACTTCCCACATGATAAATAATGGATGCGCCTTTTTCAGTGACGGTTTCTATTTCACATTTTTGCAGACTTTGCGGAAATTCGCGTTGCAAAAAATCAATAATTTCGGCTTTATTACTTTTCATTGTTTATAAAAAAATCTTCCATAATGTTACCCACTATAGAAGATTTTTCATTTAAACCCAATCACAGAGAGTGGCTACACCGATTGTAAACATGCAAGTGCCTGGTGAAATACCTGTTCTGGGGTTTGGGTGGCATCCAGACGCTTAATCCGTTCACCCTGCCGTTCCCAAAGCTCTTGATAGCCTGAACGTACTTTCTCAAAAAAAGTCGCTTTTTCCTGTTCAAAACGGTCCAGTGCACCCCGTGCACGCGCGCGCAACATTCCCAGTTCAGTCGGCGCATCCAGCCAAAAAGTGATATCAGGCATATATGAAACAAAGTTGGCATTCAATAACTGTAATTTTTCTTTGCTTAAGCCACGCCCTGTACACTGATAGGCAAAACTGGCATCGGTAAAACGGTCGCACAGTACTGTTTTACCTGCCGCCAATGCAGGAACAATGACTTGCTGTAAATGCTGTGCACGTGCCGCATACATTAATAGCAATTCGGTGTCGTTCGACATGCTTTCTTCATGATTGACAGACAGCAACAGGGAACGGATTTGTTCTGCCATCGGCGTGCCACCCGGCTCACGTGTGAGAACGACATCTTGACCTTGCTCAATCAAGTGCTCGTGGATTTTACGAATGAGTGTGGTTTTCCCGACACCTTCAGTGCCTTCAAAACTAATAAACATCCCCACTCCTTAATTTTTTGAACGTATGACAGTTAAATATTCTTGCACAGCGCGATTATGCTCATCCAAACTTGCGCTAAATTTATGCCCGCCATTGCCTGTAGCCACAAAATAGATATTGTTGGAATTGTCCGGGTGCATAACCGCTTCAATGGCTTTTTGACTTGGCAAAGCAATCGGTGTCGGTGGTAAGCCATTGTTGGTATAGGTATTATATGGCGTAGGCGTACGCAAATCGGTACGGGTGATGTTGCCCTTATAACGGTCGCCCATGCCATAAATTACGGTTGGATCGGTTTGTAAGCGCATACCTTGTGCCAGACGACGGACAAACACCCCCGACACCTGATTTAATTCATGATCCAGGCTGGTTTCTTTTTCCACAATGGAAGCCATAATCAGCGCTTCATATTTATCCTTATAAGGTAAGCCGCCTGCACGGTTTTCCCATGCCGTATCCAAAGCCTTCATTTGACGTTTATATAAATCGGTCAAAATTTTCTTATCGCTTTCCCCTTTGGCAAAGAAATAGGTATCTGGCGCAAACAGGCCTTCGGGATGATTAAACGGAATACCTAAGGCTTTTAGCATTTGATCCTGAGGCAGATTAATCACATCCTTGGTGACCAGATCATCCTTTTTCAGCTGTGCAATCAGTTGTTTAAACGTGGTGCCTTCAATCACCAGAATACGGTTCATCTGTGCATTTTCAGCATTCGAGACCAGTTCCATGACTTCACGTACCGACATACCTTGATGAATTTCATAAACACCGGCTTTCATGCTGTCATGAATCATGATTTTTTGATAAAGCTTCAACACGACAGGAAAACTGACTTTATTTTCCTTGGCTAAACGGTCAATAAAGCTGGAATAACTATCACCGTCTCCAATCGCCAGCATTTGCTTTTCACCTTGCACCGGATAGGACCTGAACAAGCTTGACCCCAGGATTACACCAATCAGGACCACAAAACCTGCAATTAGAACGACAATGCCTTTGAATGGAAATACGCGGGTTGCTTTCTTTTTCGATTTTTTCTTTGGGCTGGACATATTAATGAATCTGATCTAATTGAAGGATATTAAAAAGTTCAATACACGGTTGAACATTCAACGCGTGTTGATTAAGTTCAGTCACAACTTTCATGGGACTTAGGGCATTACAGAAAAACAGGCTTTCAAATTTTGCAATGTCATCCAGATCGATAAAACGCTGTTCACATTGAATGCCATGCTGCTGCATCCGGGACAAAATTTCCGCCCGCATCACGCCATGCACGCCATTATAGCGAAGTTCCGGTGTAACCCATGTATTGTTTAAACGAATGAAACAATTACTGCTTACTCCTTCAACAACCGTCCCTTGTACATCGGTCACCAAAGCCTCTGCCCATCCGCGCTGATCGGCTTCATGCTTTAATAGGACCTGTTCCAGACGGTTCAGGCTTTTTAAGCCGACCAGATTGGGCATACTCAAGCCCAATGCCTGTTGTAGCACCCCGGATTTAATTTTCTCTATCTGAAAATCATCCACGGCTTTGGGATAAAAAAACACCCAGACATCGGCCGGATGATCTGGCAGGCTATAACCGCGCTGCCCCTCTCCGCGACTGATGATGATTTTCAATGTGCCATTGACTTGCAAAAATTGCTGCTGCAACACAGCCAAAGTTTTTTCAATGCAGCTTAAATCTGCCTGCAGCATCAGCCGCTCACAACTTAACTGTAACCGCGACTTATGCAAATTTTCGAGTTCCATTTTGCCATGCCGAACACGTGCTGTAGTGAAACAGCCATCTCCGTAATGAAAGGCACGGTCCTGTAATGACACTTCATTTATTTCCCGTGCATTCTTAAAACATGGCATAACAAACATCCTGCAAATGATGACCTAGTTTAAAAATAGTGGCGCTGAATTGATAGCTTTTTTATTCATATCAAATTCATTTCTTATTATTTTTTTCATATAAAAGATAAAGCTATGCTTGGCCTCGTTACGAAACATTCATAATTCAAATTCAAAGGACAGCAAAATGCGTACATTAAAAATCGGGGTTTTGGCAGCACTTATTTCAGCAACCTCTTTTACTGCACTGGCAAAAGACTTTTTAAACGTTTCCTATGATCCAACCCGTGAATTGTATGAAAACTACAACAAAGAGTTTGGCGCATACTGGAAAAAAACCACCGGCCAAGATATTAACTTTAAACAGTCACACGGCGGTTCTGGCAAACAGGCGCGTGCGGTGATTGATGGCCTGGATGCCGATGTGGTGACACTGGCACTTGCAGCAGATATTGATGCCATTGCCGAAAATTCAAATCTTTTACCAAAAAACTGGCAAAAACAGTTCCCGAATAACTCTACCCCATATACCTCCACCATTGTATTCCTGGTACGTAAGGGCAACCCGAAAGGCATTAAGGACTGGGGCGATCTGGTCAAAAATGAGGTGGGCATTATTACCCCAAACCCGAAAACGTCTGGCGGTGCCCGCTGGAACTATCTTGCAGCCTGGGCTTGGGCGAAACATCAGCCAGGCGGTAACGATGCCAAAGCACAGGAATTTGTACGTAAAATCTATAAAAACACCAAAGTCCTGGACTCAGGTGCACGCGGTTCAACCACAACATTTGCAGAACGTGGCATTGGTGATGTCTTGCTGGCATGGGAAAACGAAGCTCACCTAGCGATCCGCGAACAACCGGGCAAGTTTGAAATTATCACGCCGTCATTGTCTATTTTGGCTGAACCACCCGTTGCCATTGTAGAAAAGAATGCCCAAAAAGACGGCAACCTGAATTTAGCTAAAGCCTACTTAAATTACCTGTATTCACCTGCAGGTCAAAAGATTGCTGCCAGTAACTTCTACCGTCCACGTAATGCAGTAGTATTGGCAAAATACAAATCCGTATTCAAACCACTGAAACTGGTCACCATTGATAAAGAATTTGGCGGATGGAGCAAAGTCCAAAAAGCACATTTTGAAAATGGCGGCGTATTTGACCAGATTGTGAAAGCCAATAGCACCAAATAATCTTAGCCAATCACCCTAAGCATCAGTTTTATGCATAAAGCTGGTGCTTATTTTATAAACCCAACCCTTTTATCTTTTTTATTCATATTAAATTCATTTTTTATTATTTTTTATGCATAAAGAATAGGACTATTCTGTACTCCTGTAATGAAACACATTAAGAATATTGAGGTTCGCATGAGCATTTCGGCAAAATTGAAACTTGGGGTTTTAGCGGCAGTTATATCGACCATTTCTTTAGGTGCTGCAGCGAAAGATTTTCTCAATGTCTCTTATGACCCAACACGCGAACTGTATGAAAGCGTGAACAAGGATTTCAGCAAATACTGGGAAAGCCGTACCGGTCAGAAAATCAATTTCAAGCAGTCTCATGGCGGTTCAGGCAAACAGGCGCGTGCGGTGATTGATGGCCTGGATGCCGATGTGGTGACTTTAGCCCTTTCTGCCGACATTGATGTGATTGCGGAAAAAACCAGACAGTTACCTGCAGACTGGCAAAAGAAGCTGCCGCATAACTCGACACCCTATACCTCTACCATCGTATTTTTAGTGCGTAAAGGCAACCCGAAACACATTAAGGACTGGGGTGATCTGGTTAAACCGGGAGTAGGCATCATTACCCCAAACCCTAAAACTTCTGGCGGCGCACGCTGGAACTATCTGGCGGCATGGGCTTGGGCAAAACACCAGGCGGGTGGCAACGACAAAACTGCACAGGAATTTGTGCGTAAAATTTATAAAAACACCAAGGTTCTCGATTCTGGCGCACGCGGTTCAACCACAACATTTGCAGAACGTGGCATTGGTGATGTGCTGCTGGCTTGGGAAAACGAAGCTTACTTAGCCCTTCGTGAACAACCAGGTAAGTTTGAAATTATCACACCATCTTTGTCTATTTTGGCTGAGCCACCCGTGGCGATTGTCGAAAAAAATGCAGAGAAAAAAGGCAACAAATATCTCGCTCAAGGCTACTTGAACTTCCTTTACTCGCCACGCGGCCAGCAACTTGCGGCTGAAAACTTTTATCGTCCACGCAACGCAAAAACACTGGCGCAATACAGCAAGGTATTCAAGCCATTAAAACTGGTCAGCATCGATCAGGAATTTGGCGGCTGGAATAAAGTTCAAAAAGCGCACTTTGAAAATGGCGGCGTATTTGACCAGATTGTTAAAGCCAATAATGCAAAATAACAGTATTCGATAGACAGGAGCATCGACATGATTCATACCGTAATTGTTCCGGGTGTAGGTGGCAGTGAACCTGCCCACTGGCAGTCATGGCTACAACGACAACTCATGTCATGCTCCCGTGTGCAGCAACAGGACTGGAACACGCCTGTGTTACAAAACTGGGTTGCCGAATTTGTAAAGACCGTGGCACCTATTCAAGGCAGCATCCAGATTGTGGCGCATAGTTTTGGCTGTTTAACCACAGTGGCAGCTTTAGCCCAGCATCCGGAACTCAATCAAAAAATTAAAAATTTGATTCTGGTGGCACCAGCCAACCCTGCCCGTTTTGGTGAAGCCGGTTTTTCACGTGATAGCCAGCAAGATTATCAACGCTATTTTCATCAGCTGAAAATTGCCGTGCCAACCACTTTACTGATCAGTGAAAATGATCCCTGGTTAAATTTTGAAGATGCCCAGCAACTTGCCAAGGCATGGAAACTTAATCCGGTTAATCTGGGTCAGGTTGGACATATTAATGTTGCTTCCGGTTTTGGGCCTTTTCCTGAAATTTATGATTATTTGATTTCAGAAAATGTGCTGCAACATATCAATTTTACTGATGAAAGCAAGTGCTTTTTTAAATTTGCAATTTAAACCCTGCAAATTATGCTTGTGCCGAATTAAACTTTTATTTTCGCTGACTTTATTGGTCAGTATTCGCTCTTTTTAAGGAATCATCATGTCGCAGCGATCCCGAGTGCTGCCAGGATTTGGTCTTTCTCTAGGCTTTACCCTAGCGTATCTGTCATTAATTGTTCTTATTCCTCTATCTGCGGTGTTTATCAAATCGCTAGGTATAGGCTGGGACGGTTTATGGGAAATTTTAAGTTCAGAACGTATCTTGAAATCCTTGCAGTTAAGTTTTAGTGCTGCCCTATTTGCAGCCTTAATCAATGTCGTGTTTGGCTTGTTACTGGCATGGTGTCTGGTCCGTTACAGTTTTCCCGGTAAACGCATTGTCGATGCTTTGGTCGATTTGCCCTTTGCCCTGCCGACAGCCGTAGCGGGTATTGCCTTAACCTCGTTATATGCACCGACTGGCTGGATTGGCCAGTATCTGGAGCCGATGGGAATTAAAGTAGCCTACACCCCGATCGGGATTACGCTGGCGCTGATTTTTATTGGCTTGCCTTTCGTGGTACGTACCGTACAGCCTGTACTGAGTGATCTTGAAACCGAACTTGAAGAAGCGGCTTCTGCTCTGGGTGCCAACCGTTTTCAGATTGTCAGCAAAATTATCCTGCCAATTCTGTTTCCAGCGCTACTGACCGGTTTTGCCCTGGCCTTTGCACGCGGTGTCGGTGAATATGGTTCCGTAATCTTCATTGCCGGTAACCAGCCGTTTGAAACCGAAATTGCGCCCCTGATGATTATTTCTCGTCTGGAAGAATATGATTATGCCGGTGCAACCACCATTGCCGTGGTCATGTTAGTACTGTCTTTTGCCATCTTGTTCCTGATTAACTTGTTACAAGCTTGGGCAAGCCGTCGTACCGGGAGAACTGCACGATGAGTTTAATCACCAATAGCAATGCCTTAGCAGAGAAATTACAGTCCCGCGATGCAACCCGTGAACCAGTCTGGGTTCGCTATTTACTGCTGACCATTGCCCTGATTTTCTTTTTAAGCTGCTTGATTCTGCCCTTAATTCTGGTCTTTGTTGAAGCATTTAAACAGGGGGTTGGGGTTTATTTTCAGGCACTGGTGCATCCAGATACCTTGTCTGCCGTGAAACTGACCTTATTGACTGCCGCAATTGCCGTGCCATTAAATGTGGTGTTTGGCGTAGCAGCCGCATGGTCTGTAGCAAAATTCAATTTCCGTGGCAAATCCATTTTAACCACCATTATTGATATACCTTTCTCGGTTTCCCCGGTTATCGCCGGCATGATGCTGGTTCTGATTTTCGGTACTCAAGGCTGGCTTGGCGGCTGGTTAATGGACAATGACATTAAAATCCTGTATGCCATTCCTGCCATTGTACTTGCTACCGTGTTTATTACCGTTCCTTTTGTGGCGCGTGAACTGATTCCTTTAATGGAAGCCCAAGGTACCGAGGAAGAAGAAGCTGCGATTGTACTGGGTGCTTCAGGCTGGCAAACTTTCTGGAAAGTGACCTTACCCAACATCAAATGGGGTCTGATTTACGGGGTGATTCTGTGTAATGCCCGTGCCATGGGTGAATTCGGTGCCGTATCGGTAGTGTCAGGCCACATTCGCGGCGAAACCAATACCCTGCCGCTACATGTAGAAATCCTTTACAACGAATATACCTTTAGTGCGGCATTTGCAGTGTCATCGCTTCTGGCGTTACTGGCAATTGTGACCCTGATCCTGAAAACATGGGTAGAAGTACGCCAGGAAAAACAAAACAAACGTAATGACGATTCAACAGTTTCTTAAGGAATGACATCATGAGTATTCAAGTTAAAAATATTGAAAAACACTTTGGTGCTTTCCATGCACTTAAAAATATCTCGCTGGACTTTCCAGATGGTCAGCTGGTGGCATTACTCGGCCCATCTGGCTGCGGTAAAACCACATTGCTGCGTATTATCGCAGGGCTGGAATCGGCAGATGGCGGTCAGGTGATTCTGGAAGGCGAAGATGCAACCAATGTGCATGTACGTGAACGTGAAGTCGGTTTTGTATTCCAGCATTATGCGCTGTTCCGTCATATGACCGTATTTGACAACATTGCCTTTGGTTTACGTGTGCGTCCGCGCTCTACCCGACCATCGGAAGCTGAAATTAAAAAACGTGTGACCCGCCTGCTTGATCTGGTTCAGCTGGGCTTTCTGGCCGACCGTTATCCTGCACAGCTATCAGGGGGCCAACGTCAACGTATTGCCCTGGCACGCGCTTTAGCAGTTGAACCTCGTGTATTATTGCTGGATGAACCTTTTGGCGCACTCGATGCCAAGGTGCGTAAAGAATTGCGTCGCTGGTTACGTACTTTGCATGATGAATTGCATATCACCTCGATTTTCGTCACGCACGATCAGGAAGAGGCTTTGGAAGTCGCCGATCAAATCGTGGTGATGAACAAAGGCAATGTCGAACAGATCGGTTCACCACGTGAAGTTTATGAAAAACCGGCAACGCCGTTTGTATTTGACTTCCTGGGTCAGGCCAACCGTTTCGAAGGTCAAAACCAGCAAGGCATTATCCAGATTGGTGACGACCATCTGCAACTGCCGCAGGTGAAAGATGCTCCGCAAGGCAATGTGATTGCCTTTGCCCGTCCAAATGAATTGCGTATTCATGCCACACCGCAAGAAAATGCCATTCAGGCCACTTTTCTGCGTGAAATCTGGATTGCCGGCAAAGTCATTGCTGAACTTCAAGATCGTCAAGGGAATTTAATTGAAATTTCACTTAATTCTGAAGAAGCGAAGTTACATCAATTCAAGCCAAATCAAACAGTGTGGTTAAGTCCAACGGCATTGCACCTGTTTGCCAATGACGTCGCTTAATAACAAATAGATGGGGCAAAAACAGCCCCATCCTCTTTAGGGTATACAGCATTATGAATTTCCAACAATTAAGAATTATTCGAGAAACTGTTAGACAAAACTTTAATTTAACCGAAGCTTCGGCAGCACTTTATACTTCGCAATCTGGCGTAAGTAAGCACATTAAAGATTTAGAAGATGAACTGGGCGTACAGCTGTTTATCCGTAAAGGGAAACGTTTATTGGGACTGACCGAACCGGGCCAGTCTTTACTCGGAATCGTGGAACGCATGCTGGTAGATGCCGACAATATTAAACGTCTGGCAGATGACTTTAACCGCGTCGATGAAGGTACGCTGACCATTGCAACCACGCATACCCAAGCGCGTTATGTATTACCGCCGATTGTGAACCAGTTCAAAAAAGAATTCCCCAAAGTTCATTTGATTCTGCAACAGGCCAGCCCGGTTGAAATTACCGAAATGTTGCTGCAAGGTGAAGCGGATATTGGTATTGCCACCGAGTCTCTGACCACGGAAGAAAATCTGGCCAGCGTACCTTATTATAATTGGCAGCACAGTATTATTACTCCGCAAAACCATGCGCTTGCCAATAAAGCAGACATCACCCTGGAAGATTTGGCGCAATATCCGATTATTACCTACCATGGCGGTTTCACAGGTCGCTCTAAAATTGACAAGGCCTTTGAAGAGGCTGGCATTGACGTTGATATTGTGATGTCAGCACTGGATGCCGATGTCATCAAAACCTATGTCGAATTGAATATGGGGGTCGGTATTGTCAACAATGTCGCTTATGACGCTGAACGCGACTATCGCCTCAAACAGATTCAAACCGATATCTTCGGAGTAAATACCACCTGGATTGCGGTGCGCAAAGGCCATTTGCTGCGCGGTTATGGTTATGAGTTTATTTCACTCTGCTCGCCAGAAGCCGACATTAAGGCACTGAAAAAAGTGGCTTATCCCGAAGAATAAGCATTTCATGATTTTTTTAAAAAAGGGATATAAAAAATATCCCTTTTTTCATTCATTTTTCACGGCAAAGACTGATTCATAAAAATACTTTCAATTATTCAATTATTTAAATAAAAAAAATTCACACAAAACTTGCTCATTCCATACAAAATCACATACAGTAACCCTGTCCATAAAAAGAATTCTATTTCATGTGTGTATTCACACTTTATACAGACATTGACATAACGAAAAAAATTGAATGGGGATCTCCATGAAAGCAGCGGCATTTGGCATCAGTATTTGCATTTTCATGCCTGGCGATCTCTATGCTTCGGCACTGGAAAGCTCTAGCCAATCCATCGCCTCTTTTTTACAACCGCATCATTATGCCGAGCTCTCAACTGCCATTGTAGATGCCAATATTTCAGGCAAAACGCTTCGACCAGATGCAAATAATCCCTCCACATTTACTGAAATTTCTACCCCCAATTTTACGGATTCCTTTTATATTTCAAATGCCGCATTTAAATTACAGTTACACCCTCACTGGTCCTTGGGGCTAATTTACGATCAGCCTTTTAGTACAGATATTGGCTACGCGCTAGAACCTGTCGTCAGCAGTCCTGCCGATTTAGTCAATGCCGTACATTTCCAACTGGACACCCATAATTTAACCGCCCTTATCGGCTATCAGCCCAATCCATCCTGGAATTTTTATACGGGTTTAAGTTATCAAACCCTGGACACGGAGCTGAAAATTTCAGGACAATCGATGGGAATACTGGCTGATTATATGGCAACTACGGATCAAGACCCGGCTGTAGGCTGGTTAACAGGCATCAGTTATGAAATACCCGAATATGCGCTGAAGACTTCTCTCACCTATCGTTCCAGGATTCAGCATAAACCGCAATTTCATGAACAGACCTCATCTACACCTGAAATTTCCATCTTGAATTTAACGTCTACACAGCACATCAGCATCGACACACCGCAGTCCATAAACCTGGAGTTTCAATCCGGGATTACGCCAAGAAATATCGTGTATAGCACGTTGCGTTGGGTAAATTGGAAAAAATTCAAAATGATATCTCCCCTAATGAGTTCAGCTGAGCCTGTACCAGTCAATTTGGTGGATTATCAGAAAAATCAGCTTTCCACCACGCTGGGAGTTGCCCATATCTTCAATGAGCAATGGACTACAGCTCTGGATATAGGATTCGATTCAGGTATTGGCAATCCAGCCTCCACCTTAAGCCCTTCGGATGATTACTACAGTTTTGGGGTTGGCGGTTTTTATCATATGCGCTCTAATTTATTTATTGCTGGGGGCATCAAATATTTTAGACTCAACAAAGCCAAAGTTGAACAAAATCAGGCAGGTTCAGGCAGTCTGTTTGGTGTGTTATCTTCGGTAAATCATAACAAGATTATTGCTTATGGCCTGAAGCTCGGTTACCGCTTTTAATTAAAATGGTTTCATTTTAAAAAATAAAAAACGGGCCGAAGCCCGTTTTTTAGATGCTAATATTTTATTACCAATGATAGCTTACACCGATTTTACCGACAGGAAGCCATTTGTGTTTGTCATCAGTCGCAATTTTGGCTTCGTCAGCTGCAATGTTGTCAACCAATGAGCCGCGTGTTGGGTTATCGGCCGCACCGCCACTGACTAACTGCAAGTTGACATCCGGGTTATCTGCATAGTAAGCACCGACTTCACCAAACACGCCCCAGTTTTTATTAATCTTAGGCGCCCATCCAAAGCCTAAATAGGGAGCGATGTCATTTTTATAGTCCATGTTACCTCTAATATGAGCGCCATCTGGACCTGCGACAAAGTCTGTATGGTTAATGGTAAAACCCTCTCCCGCATTTACACGGCGATCAAGTTCATACTCATTGTCTAAATAGGCTACACCAGCGGCCATATATAGACCTTGCACCCATCTATTTTCACTTGCACCCCAAGGGCGAATTTCAGCATTTAAATAGGTATTTTTATTCTCCATATCAATGTCATAGTCTGAGCCATTGACCGAGATATCATCAGACCAAGAGATATCACCACCATTATAACCTAGCGCCAAACCTACATAAGGGTTTGCAGTCCACAGTAATGCACCACCATAACCGGTTGTACCTACTTCAGCACGAACGCCAGTTGGAATCAGCTGGTTACGTTCAAACGCATAGCCGTCTTGTACTACTGCTTCATCAGCTGCCATGGCTGTTCCGGCAATAGAGGTCAAAACAGATACTGCTAAAAGCTTAGCTAAAGTTTTCATTGTAGATCTCCTCAAAAAAGTTTCTATTTCATCATTAGTGCTTTTCTATCTAATAGTTAAAACTATAAAATATTAATTGCTTAACTTTTATTCGAAATTTGCTTAGTTTTTGTTATTTTTTGATACATTTTCTATTTGTTTTTGATTATTAACCCATTTTTTTTACTTAATCTCACTCGTCGTTTTTTGTCCGATTTTGCTCCTCTTTCATAATAAATTCCGATCCAAAGCCACTTTTTCATCTATTTCTGTCTCAATATAGTGTAAAATCTTGAAAATTTTTTTCTGGAAGGAAGATCATGTCTCAGCTTTCAACAATCATTGAACAGGCTTTTGAAGACCGTGCGAATTTCACAGCAGCAGATTGCCCTGCTGAAATCCGTCAAGCAGTTGAGGAAGTCATTGCTGGCCTGGACAATGGTACTTTACGTGTTGCTGAAAAAATCGAGGGTGAATGGGTTGTTCATCAATGGATTAAAAAAGCGGTATTGTTATCATTTAAATTAAACGACAACAAACCAATGGAAGCTTGTGATCTTCGTTTCTATGACAAAGTTGATACTAAATTTGGCGATTGGACTGAAGAACAGTTTAAAGCTGCAGGTGTACGTGTAGTACCTCCTGCTGTTGCCCGTAAAGGTTCATTCCAGGCGAAAAATGTGGTATTGATGCCTTCTTATGTGAACATCGGTGCTTATGTGGATGAAGGTACCATGGTCGATACATGGGCAACTGTGGGTTCATGTGCGCAAATTGGTAAAAACGTTCACTTGTCTGGTGGTGTAGGCATTGGTGGTGTACTTGAACCGCTTCAAGCAAACCCAACCATTATTGAAGATAACTGCTTCATCGGTGCTCGTTCTGAAATCGTTGAAGGCGTGATTGTTGAAGAAGGTTCTGTGATTTCAATGGGCGTATTCATTGGTCAATCTACCAAGATTTATGACCGTGAAACTGGCGAGATCCATTACGGCCGCGTACCTGCAGGTTCGGTGGTTGTTTCTGGTAGCCTTCCATCTAAATGCGGTAAATACAGCCTGTACGCAGCTGTGATCGTGAAAAAAGTAGATGCGAAAACCCGTGCAAAAACTAGCTTGAACGATTTATTGCGCGAAGACTAAGATGTAGTCTTTTGCGGAACATTGATTGTTCCCCGGAGCTTCAACCGCTCCTCGTCTCTACGGTTAGCAATAGCCGTAGGGATTTTTATTTTTATACCGTGTTATTTATCCTGAGCTGGATTATGTTGTTATGAGTACTCTTCGATCTTCCGCTATTCCTGTTACCGATCCGTCTGCGGGGTTACGTATTACGGAGATTTTCTATTCATTACAAGGTGAAGCCAATGCTGCAGGATTACCGACCGTATTTATCCGTTTAACCGGTTGCCCTTTACGTTGTACTTATTGCGATACCACTTATTCTTTTGAAGGTGGCGAGCGCCAATCCCTAGATGACATTATTCAGACCGCACTGGATTTTAAAACACCCTATATTTGTGTGACCGGTGGTGAACCATTGGCCCAGCCGAATACCCTGCCCCTAATGCAGCGTTTAGCTGACCTGGGCTGTGAAGTGTCTTTAGAGACCAGTGGTGCACTCGATGTTTCTAAAGTCGATCCGCGAGTTTCCAAAGTACTGGATTTAAAAACGCCAACTTCTGGAGAAGTTGCACGAAATTTGCTTAGCAATCTCGATCATTTAACCCCGCATGATCAAATCAAGTTTGTGATTTGTAACCGTGAAGACTACGAATGGTCAAAACTGCAGGTTGAACAATTCAAACTTGCCGATAAAGTCAGTACCGTGTGGTTCTCGCCTGCTTTTGCGGTAGAAAAAGGTGCGGTGAAGTTACCCCAACTGGCACGTGATTTGGCTCAATGGATTTTAGATGATCATCTCCCGGTCCGTTTCCAGCTGCAATTACATAAATTGCTCTGGAATGATGAAACTGGTCGTTAATCCATTGTTATTGTGACTTATTTTTTGGAGATTTGAATATGCGCCCTCGTGCCATAGTTTTATTATCTGGCGGCTTAGACTCAACGACTTGTTTGGCTTGGGCGCAAGCACGTTATGAATGTATTGCTTTAAGTTTCATGTATGGTCAGCGTTCAACCACTGAACTGGATGCCGCTCGAGCATTAACCCAGCGTGCTGGTGTAGAACACCGGGTGATTAATATCGATTTAGGTAACCTGGGCGGTTCTGCATTAACAGACCATAACATTGACGTACCAGAACATGAACAAGAAGGTATTCCTGTAACTTATGTTCCAGCACGTAACACAATATTTCTGTCTTATGCGCTCGCAGCGGCAGAAGTTTTTGGTGCAGAAGCCATTGTGATTGGCATCAATGCCGTTGATTATTCAGGTTATCCGGACTGTCGCCCTGAATTTATTGAAGCTTTTGCCAACATGGCACGCCTGGCAACCAAGGTTGGTGTAGAAGGAAAACCTCTTAAATTTGAAACACCTTTGTTACATTTATCCAAAGCAAATATCATTCGCTTAGGTATAGAACATGGCGTAGACTATAGTCAAACGGTGTCTTGCTACCAAGCAGACGACCAAGGACGTGCTTGTGGTAAATGCGATAGTTGCCGCTTACGTAAACAGGGTTTTGCTGATGCGGGTATCGCCGATCCGACACGTTATATACCGTCATAACAGGGTACAGTACATGAAAAATTTGAAGTCAAACATTATTCTTTCTACATTGGTTTCTGCAGTCGCATTGATGGCGACTGCTGCAAATGCAGCCGAAACAAACAAGCTTCAGGAAGCTTATAAAAGCACCAATGTAAAATCTGCTTTAATTAATGTTTGTAAGGAAGAAACTGCGAAAGGCAAAAAACTTACTTCTGCTGAAGTAAGCAAATACTGTACATGTGCAGTGGAAGCGGATGGCCGTTTAACAAATGCACAAAAATGGGAAATCCAAAGTACCATTAACCAGAAGAAAAGTCCTGCGACTTTAGCTTTTGTGCAAAAACAAAATAAAGATTTACAAGCGTGTTTTGGTCCACAATTGACAGGCAAACTCAAAAGCTTGACTGAAGAAGCCATGAAATCTGCTCAACAAAAGAAATAATCGCTTTATGTTGAAGAAAAGCCTGCATCTGCAGGCTTTTTTTATGGGTAAAAATTACCTTCCCGACTTCAGCATAAACCTCGCTAAATTCGCTATCATGGCAGCATAAATTTACCATTCATATGACATTTAACTTTATAAGGATGAACGCATGTCTGCTATTACGCTGCCTAATCAAGCCTTCCCGACCACAACCGGTGAAATTAACCTGACTGAAATTCCCACAGAATGGCTGATTGTGTATTTTTATCCCAAGGATTCTACTCCGGGCTGTACTACACAGGCGATCGGTTTCTCGTGTTTAAAAGATCAATTTGATGCCTTAAATAGCACCATTTTGGGTATTTCACGTGATTCGGTAAAAGCGCATCAGAACTTTACCGAAAAGCAGAATCTGAGCATTAACCTGATCAGTGACAAAGAAGAAGTACTGTGCAATCTTTTCGACGTGATTAAAGAAAAGAACATGTATGGCAAACAGGTGATGGGCATTGAGCGCTCCACTTTTATTTTCCATAACGGCAAACTGGTCAAAGAATATCGCAAGGTCAAGGCTGCAGGACATGCCGAACAGGTCCTTGAAGATTTAAAAGCCCTGCAAGCAGCTTAATTCCTTTTGATAAAAAGGCATGATTTAAACCAAAAATAGGATGACTCATGCCTTTTTCTTTTGGCCTGCTCTTTTACATTTTCCTTAGTTCAATAAAGAAATGGCAATGGACCACATCACACCGCCAATCACTATATCCAATATTTTCCAGGCTTCGGGACGTTGAAAAATCGGTTGCAAATAACGCGCTGCATAGCCCAAGCTAAAAAAGAACAGGAATGATGCACTGATTGCTCCCAAGGCAAAATACAGTTGCGTGTCTGGATATTGGGTCGAGATCGAGCCCAATAACACCACCGTATCCAGGTACACATGCGGATTCAGCCAGGTCAAGCCTAAACAGATGAACAAGACCTTGCCCAACGAAGGCACTTCGGTTGAACTGATTTCTAAACGCTGCTCGCCTTTCCAGGCCTGATAAAAATGTTGTGCACCATAGAGCAATAAGAAAGTTGCACCTAAATACCTGGCAATATTCAGCCAATGCGGATGTAACATGACCAGTTCTGAAAAGCCCAGCACTCCGGATGAAATCAATATCGCATCAGACAAGGCACAACACAGGCAAATGGCAAAGACGTGTTGCTGCTTTAAACCCTGTTTCAGCACAAACGCATTTTGTGCGCCAATCGGTACAATCAGACTTAAAGCCATGGCAAAACCATGTAAGGCACTATTTAACATAGGTATTAAAACGTTAAGGTCATTCAAAAAACATGTTTTGAATTATCCCAGTTCAAACCACAAATTAAGTATAATTAAGAAAATATCAATTCAACTCAGTTTTTCTTAGGTTGTGCTGTATGCTTTCAAGTAAGTTCTGTGAAGCTTTTCTTGCCGTGGCTGAATCCGGCAGTTTTGACGCGGCTGCGCAGCGCCTGTGTATTACGGCATCAGCGGTCACCTTAAGGGTGCAGGCTTTGGAAAAAGATTTGGGACAGATTTTATTGCTGCGCGAACGCCCCTGTCGGGTCACTCAAGCTGGCCAACAGCTGTTAGAGCATTTACAGCATCAACGCCTACGTGAACAGAATCTGTTACAACAATTCATGGGTCAATCCAGCCAGCATGAGTTTCATCAATTCAGTATTGCCACCAATGCTGATTCTTTATCGACCTGGCTGCTCAAGGTCCTGCAAAGCACATTAATCGAGCATAAAATTGCCCTGAAACTGTCTCTGGATGACCAGACCCAAACCCATCAGCTGCTTGAAACCGGTTTGGTCAATGCCTGCATCTCCACAGAATCCACAGCCATGAAGGGCTGTGAAGTGCATTATCTGGGGCAGATGACTTATCGCATGGTCGCAACACCTTCCTTTGTAGAAAAGTGGTTTAAAGATGGCATTCACCGCGATGCCTTAAGACATGCCCCAGCCATTATTTTTAATGGTAAAGATCTGATGCATCATCAGGTAATCCTGAACTTGTTTGGTCTCACCCAGCAAAGCTATCCGCATTATTTTATCCCCTCTTCAACTGCTTTTTTAGAAGCGGTGCATCTGGATTTAGGTTTTGGCCTGTTGCCGGAATATCAGATTGGTGATGATCTGCAAAGCGGGAAATTGATTGAAATTATTCCAAATGCCAAAACCGAAATGAAACTGTATTGGCATCACTGGAAGCAGCAATCTGTGCTACTGCAACAATTGACGATTGACCTGCTAGAAAAGGCTCAACATCAGATGAATTAAAAGCGGAAATCAGCAGATATGTTATGGCAAATCCTAGCGCTTATTTGCGTTGCCATTGTCCAGATATTTCAATATTGACTTTCTCCCCAATGCCACCAAAAGCTTTTTTCATGCCAAAATCACTGCGCTTAACCACTGTTTTAGCTTCAACATCCATCAGCTGGGGATTGGTTGAATTGGGATTTAAAAAAGTATCCAGAACTACCTGCTGGGTCACACCACGTAAGGATAAATCCCCTTTTATGCTGTAGTGATTATTGCCTAAAGAGATGAATTCATGACTGTTGAAAGTCGCAGTTGGATATTTCTCTGCATAAAATAAATCTTCACCCAAAATCATATTTTCCAGTGAAGGCTTGCTCAAACTTAGGCTATTTACATACAGTACAAACTGTGCCGAGGCATTTTGTGGCCTTGCAGGATCAAAGCTCATGCCAGACTGAACCTGCTCAAATTTTCCTTTTACAATAGAAAAACCCATAGATTTCACATTAAACCCAACATAAGTCTGTGGAGTCAGTGTCCATTCCTGGGCATGGATCTGCGCAACGATACTCAGATTAATTACACTGGCAATCAAGATACTTTGTAAGGTGGTTTGGATATTCATCTTATCCACTCCTGGGTCGTGGAAATGCTCTGCCTCGACCTAAAAGCTTACTTAAGGTTGCTCCAGATTGGTTTTATCTTGTGTCAGGTATTTGTGCTGCAATTGTTGATAAATGGAGGTATTCTGAAATTTGTGTAAAAACTCGCTGGTGCCCAGTGGAAATGCCGATTCGATAATTTCACCACGATAATATGCTTCACGTAGTGGCGTGGCTGAAATTGCCCCAACCAGACTTTCCAGTTCTACCATCTGCCATTCCGGAAACAGCTTCAGATAATAGGAAGATTCATCTTTAAAATGACCGATCAAACCGATTTTAGTATCTGATTCAGCAACTTCAGTCACCAGAGATTTAACCAGTTGTTGCCATTTTTGATCATCATAAACATCAATTACATGTACAAACTTGATCCGCTTCTGATCTGCTTCTGAAAAATTGGACAAAATCATCTGTTCGCGTTCAGCCGCAGTAAAAGGATTTTTAACATTGCGTTCATTCTGTGCTGAACCCAGAGCCAAAATCACATTCAGGCTTTGTTGCAATGCAATTTTAATGGTTTGCATATGTGCCAGATGAAAAGGCTGGAAGCGACCAATGAAAACCAGATAATCAAATGTATAGTTCATAACAGATCAAGTTTTTTTATGACTCGTGAGTTGTGCCGCCCCAATAAATATGCGACATAATAAACGCCATAAAATCAAATTAAGTTTTAAAGCAAGGATAGTACGATGACACTGAGCTGTATTCAACAACCACATCAACATTTAAATGCGAATTTAGACAATGGCGTACTGACCTTAGCCATTGATCGTCCTGAAGCTAAAAATGCGTTATATACCGAGCTGTATTTAAAAATTGCCCAGGCACTGGATGAAGCCGATCAGGATAAAGACGTTCGTGTAGTGATTTTACGTGGTTCAGATGCTGATTTCAGTGCTGGTAATGATATGCAGGATTTCATGAAATCTGTAGCACAAAAAGGACAGGCTCCGGCTTCGCAAGGTGCGCCTTTTATTTTACTTAAATCTGCTGCAAAATTTTCCAAGCCTTTAATTGCTGCGGTTCGCGGTGTGGCGATTGGTATTGGGGTGACGATTTTACTGCATGCTGACCTGGTTTATAGTGATAACACTGCCCTATTCCAGATTCCATTTGTAAGTCTTGGGCTTTCTCCAGAAGGTGCTTCAAGCAAATTACTGGTTGAACAGGCAGGTTATCACAAAGCTGCAGAGTTACTTTTGACAGCTCAAAAATTTAACAGTGAAACTGCTGTTTCTGCAAATTTGGTCAATAGCATTGAAGAAGATGTCTATGCGACTGCTGCAAAAAAAGCTGCTCAGTTGTCTGCCCTGCCATTGGCTTCATTAGTACAATCCAAAGCCTTAATGAAACATAATCTTGATGAAATTGTGCAATGGATTGATCATGAAGCTGAAATTTTCATGAATCGCGTAGGCTCAGCTGAAATGATGGAAGCTGTGTCTGCATTCATGCAAAAGCGTAAACCAGATTTCGCCCAATTTAATTAATTGTTTTTATTGTTAAATGAAAAGCCACTGAATGATGACATTGTTCGGTGGCTTTATGCTTTTTAATAGATATAAATTTCAAGTGTTAAAAGCTGAGTAGATAAAGATGACCCAATCAAGCGATACCCAAACTGAAAAGAAACGTTATTTTGAGCCAGCCCCGACAGATATTGATGTCGAAAACTTTAAAAAAGTCGTGCAAAGCCGTCGTTCAGTACGTAAATTTACGAAAAAGCCTATTCCTGCGGAAGTGCTGGATGACTGTTTAGACCTTGCCTTGCTTGCGCCAAACTCATCCAATTTACAGCCCTGGACTTTTTATGTGGTGCAGAACCCTTCCAAAAAGAAACAGCTGGTCAAAGCCTGTTTAAGCCAACTTGCAGCAAAAACAGCTTCGGAATTAATTGTTTGTGTCGCACGTACCGACCGTATTGATGAAATGGCGAAAATGAACATTTCCGAGTTTCCATTTCCTGAAGCGCCTGCTGCTGTGCAAAAGTATTA
The DNA here is from genome assembly GCF_049808495.1 of Acinetobacter sp. G11. Lineage (NCBI taxonomy): Bacteria > Pseudomonadati > Pseudomonadota > Gammaproteobacteria > Moraxellales > Moraxellaceae > Acinetobacter > Acinetobacter sp. G11. The sequence goes on along the minus strand of NZ_JBNCAT010000006.1, from coordinate 11,075 downwards.
CAAGTATATTCCATATAATTATAAAACAGGTTATTTTAATGCTCTGGGTAACTTTAAGAAAGTTGCTTTCAAAATTGCACGTACACTGGATAAGCAATTGCCAGTAACTGCTTTTAACCCGGCAGATGCAAAACTTTGGGCAAGCAAAACTACAGCGTTGGCTTGTGAAAATCTGGTATTAGCCTTGCGTGCTTATGGTTTTGATAGCTGCATGATGGAAGGTTTTGATGAGCCAATGGTTCGTGAAATTCTGAAATTAAATGACGAACAGTATCCGGTCATGGTGATTGGTGCAGGTGAACGGGCTAAAGACGGCGTGTTCTTCCCGCAGTACCGTTTTGACCGTGAGTTGTTTATTCAAAAGGTTTAAGCATTCTCCCACTCATACAGTATTTGATGCGTGCAAGGCGACATGAATGTCGCCCATTAGACTGTGGCATATGGCCGTACCATCAGTCTAACCAAGAGATTGCATCTTGGTTGACAATGGAACAAGCATAAAAGACATTCTTTGAATACTTAATTTTTGGAAATTTAAGACAATTGCCAACAGAAAACTTATTCTTCAATTAAAAGTTTTCTGCCAATTTAGCCATACTTGATAATCATCACGATCATTCATTTGTACAGGCTTGTCACCTAAAGGAAATCCAAATGTAGCTTGAATGCTGCCTGCATAACGATTGTCCCAGCTGAAACCTATACCCGCACTTCTCAGCGATACGGTATTCTTTTCAGTAGAACCTACCCATGTCTGGGCATTCAACTTTAGTTTAGCCATATCAAGAAATAGTTTTCCGTTTAGCCGATTTTGGGCATTTGACCATAAGTCCTGTCTTAACTCCAAACTTGATGCCAAACTTTGCGATGCAGAAAACAGACTGCTTTTATAGCCTCGCATGAAGTTTGAACCACCCACATAGTAAGCTTCAGAACTGTCCAGATTATCAGGACTATAAAAACCTTCAAAAGATGCAAATAATTGATTGCTCTCCATGATTTTTTGCAGGCGCGATGCTTTTAGAAATACACTCAAATAGTCACCATTAGATTGACGCGAAAGTGCATCTGCAGCTTTGACAGCATCATCTTTAATGTCTAAATGTCCAAATGAACTCATTACTGCAAGCTCATTAAAACCCGCACCGCCCATTGAATCATAGGATGAATGATTTAAGCCTAGCTGCATGCTGTTAATATTGCGGTGATTAAAGTTTTGGGTAATTTCCACATCATCTTCAAGCTGTTTATGACTAAAATTTAAAGACAGCATGGTTTGCTGTTTTGAACTTTGCATCACCGGCTGCTGCAACCAAACGGAGGTTTCTTTAGCATTGCCTTCATAGCCTAAATCTTTTAAATCTTGACCTAATTCATATTCTAAATATGAATAGCTCGCCCCTACCTGTGTTCCTGAACCATGTACCAATGCTGAATAACCAATTTTTCCATAGTTCATGCGCTGACCGCTGCTCATTGCATCCAATGACAGCTGATCTCCCAGCCCCAATAAACTGTTCACACGTATACCGCCTGTACCTCGGACTTCACCCGTATATTTACTACCGAAATTATCTGCACCTAAATATGCCTGATATTTTTGTGCCGGAACCAGCTCAACATTTAGCAAAGTTTCATTTTGTGACTGTCCAGAAGTAAAAGATAAATTATTTTTCACCCCATTTAGCCGGTTCAAGCGTGATGATATTTCACCAATAGAACCATCACTCAATAACTGTTTATTTTGCAACGGTGCAATTATTTGATTTACCAGCCACGGCTGGGTATTAGATGCATTGCTTAAATGCACGCCATTCAATTGCGCTTCTACCACTTGAAGGGTAACAATTCCCCCATTCAGCGTTTGTGCCGGCAAAAATGCATAGCTGTAGCTATAGCCATTTTGTGCATAATAATCACTGACCTTGTTTGCTGCTTGCTGCAATTCCGTCAATGTCAGCTGCTTGCCTTCATAGGCTTGAATTTGTTGGCGAAGTATCAATTCAGAAAACTGCGTATTGCCCTGAATCTCAAATTGGCGAACAAACACTTGCTGCTCCCCATGAACAGCACGTTGTGGCGCTTGTGCTTGCAGAGCTTTATTTTCTTGTGCAGGCTGAATCTGCGGGCTTTTTGCTTCCTGCAATAATTGACCTGCATTTGGGATATTTTCTGCAAAGCAAAGCTGCCCTGTTGCGATTAAACTGCATAAAAGCAACGTTCTAGGACGAGCAATCATCATTAAATTGTTATTCATTTCAACCCCAATATTTAATCTTAAAAAGAGACCGTTATTTCATTCATAGAAAAGGCTATATACCCATGCCGATTTCTGGGCATCCTTACTGAAAATTCAAAGTCATTTTTTTCAGTATTTTCAATCTCTGCAAAACTTCAGAGCCCCTTTTGCAGCACAGTCAATGATTTAAATCGCTGTGCTGCCGAAATGGGGCCTGCATCATCTGTCCTTATAGCTCAGTTTCATTTTGCAGGAGTGGCTTGTTTCAATTTTTCAAGCGCCGCTTGTTTAGCTGCTGCTGACCCATTACTTATTGAATTACTTGAATTAATTTTATTTAAGAGCATTTTCAATTGTTCTATATCTGAGCTGTTCATGCCTGAAGTGGATGGCTTTGATGCATCGGCTGAAGCTAAGCCACTGTTCGAATTTGGAAGCTTGGACAGCAATGTAGCCAATTGCTCTTTTGTTATATTTCCAGAAGGATTAAACGTCCCGCTGTCATTACCATTGACTTTACTGAGAGCATCAATAATTGACTGAGGGCTGTTGGTACTGCTGCCAGAAGCTAATTGTGCTTTCCAAGAGGCAAGTCCGGCCTCATCAGCCGGTCGTCCAAAATATGCCATATAGAGCTGCTGTATGGCTTCGTTGCTCGGGTTAGTTCTCGAAGCTGAACTGCCACCATTCGTGCTTGAGTCTGCTCCTCCAATTAATGCAGCCACTCTGGCAAATACCGTTCGATTCATCTCATCAGAACCCAAGGCATTGCCACTGACTCCATCAAAAACCCCAGCAGATATTAATGCATCAAACTTTGCTTTTGTCGCAGCATCCAGATCTTTCAAATCACTAAAATCAGCAGAAGTCTTTGGTAGATTCGCACTATTATTAGAGCTGCCAGTATTAGAAGCTATTCCAGCTGGAACTGCTGGGTTATTAGCATTATTGGTACTTGAATTATCTAAGGGCAGTGGAAGACTCTGAGTTCCCCCCGTACTTGTAGAAGGTAAAACAGCTGCTGGAAGCTCTGTAGCAGGAGACATACCTGTTGGAAGCAAAGCAGGAGGTATAAATGTACTTGATGGATTCACAGGAACGATAATTGGAGGTGGCATCTGTGTTGGTGTGTAACCAAATTGCCCCGGTGATAAATTAAGGGCGCCACTAGAATGAGATAGATGTATTTGGCCATCAATAACTTGTACGGATAACCCAGGTACAGAAGATCCAGATACAGGTGGAACTGCTGCATTATTAGCATTATTCGTATTTGAAGTATCTAAGGGCAATGGAAGACTCTGAGTTCCCCCCGTACTTGCAGAAGGTAAAATATTTGCTGGAAGCGCAGCATTTGTAGCAGCTGGAACAGATAAGTTTCCATTATTGCTCATGACAGAAACCTCTGGTGGCTGAGCAACATTACGCATATTGCCAACAATAGAACTTCGGCTGTCCTGCATTTTCTTAATGAAATTCGTCATAGTATCAAAGGCTTCATTGCGCTTATTTGTTAAACTTTGCAAACGCAACATATCCATTTGCTGAGAGTTTGACGCTGAATCTATTTGACCTTTAATTCCTGTTTGCAATGCCTCAATATCTGCTTTATTTAAGGTATTTCCTTTTAATAAATTTTCAATATTTATCCCAGCAGATTGGGCATCAACTTTAAGTTTCTGGAATAGCTTGTCGATATTTGATCCGGCAGTAAGTTGGATAGACTTTTGTGTTGTTGAAAATATTGCCAATAAAGCGTACAAGCTATTCAATGTCGTATTGAATTTGCCAATTTGCTCATTCCTAGCCTGCACTCCCGCAATCTGATCTCGAAGCTGACTTTCCAGTAAGTTCGCTCTTTGAGTTTGAACAGCCATTAACGCACTTTCAAGATCCATTCCAGCCACATTTATTGGCGAAATCGCAGCTATATTATTCATATTAGGCGTGCTGGCTGGCGTTGCCAAATCGCTTATATTTGCATTACTAGCCGCAGTAATATTGGCCTGTGCGCTAAGCTGTAAATTAGCTAACTGATAGTTTTGTGCAGCGTCACCTGTCAACACCAGATTCTGAATATTGACTTGCTTATTGTTGCCCACAGCAACATCAGAAAATATCCCTTGCCCGATAACACCGAGCTGATCTCCCTGCAAGAGACCATCAAAAACGGCATTGGCTGTATTCAGTATCGCTAAATTTGTCCCGTCATACGTCTTATTATTTGCGCTAATTCCGGTGATATTGCTGATAATGGCCTTATCAATTTTGACATCGGTCGCTTCAAATGCAAGGTCATATCCATTTTGTACAGAATACAACCCGCTTAATTGTGACTTATGAACACCTGCATTTTTGCCACCGCCTTCATAAACAGCATTTCCCTTTATCTTTGAAGTATCGGCATTTTGTACAGAGTTGGCATAACTGCTGCTGTTTTGATTTAAACTATTATATACAGTGTGATAGTCATCTGCTTTAACTGCCAATGGCGTTAAAAATGCTCGCAGTAATGGCCCTGTCTGACCTTCATAAATCCGCCATGCAGCACCACTGCCCGCTATATCACTAATATTCCAACCTAAATCCAGGTAATTTTGTTTTGATTTAGTCTGACTGTCTGTTAACGTGCTTTCCGCTCCGGCATCATTCCAGACTGTTATATCACCTTCTGCCTGAGTGAAATAACCATTGCTTATGGAAGATCCCCAATTATCTCCAATCAGTACACTTGGGCCATTTTCACTATTCACCTGAGCAGTGCTATAAACCTGATCGACTGTACTGTAATAACTAGCGCCAACCAAGCCTCCTACAGCATAGCGCCCCGTCACACTCCCTTGTACAAAACTGTTGCTGAGCTTTGAATTACTCATACTGCCAATGAGTCCACCTACTGACTCACCACCTTGAATCTGTGCATTGATTAAACCTACATTGCGGATATCCGCATCCTCAATCTTTCCAAATAAGCCAACATAGCTGCCTTGTCCTTGGTAGCCCTGCTTATCGATTTTCAGATTTTCAATCGCATGACCTAAACCATCAAATAGTCCTGTAAATGGATTGTTTCCTGCATTTGGCCCACTACCTTCAATCATGGTGCCAATCGGGGTGAAATTAGCGATACTGCTTGCATCCAGGTTAGTGCCTAGTGCGTAGTTACTGCCCAAATCATCTTTCATTGCCTGCAAAGCTGTCACATCAGTAATGACTTGAAATTCTTTTAAATTTGCAACATCCGAGCCACGTTGTGTACTGAAATTTAACCCTTGCTGTAAATGCACCGGTGCTTGTATAAAATAGTCCGCATAGGTTGGCATGGTCTGATCATTAATAGCACTATAAACGGTACCATTACTGCCATCAGTACTTTGCTGTCCGTATTTCAGTACCAGTTTTCCGCCATCACCTTGACTGGCATCTATGACATTATTGATATAAATATTGTTATAAGCATCCAGTGTCAGTGTTTTTCCACTGTCCCATTGAACGGCGTCATTCACTAAAATATCGCCTTTCCCGGCGCTGTTGTTCTGGGTTAGCGATGAATTGTTCGAGACTGTCGCCTGTGTTTCTGTGGTTTGAATCGTTACATCGGTATTTTTTAGTGCAGCATTCAGTGCTGCACCGGTCATGTTTCCGTTTTTAGCAGCAACCACAAAATCTACCGGATCGATCAGCCATGTTCCCGTTTTGCCATCTGCACTCGCCTTTGTACTTACCTGCGCTAGGTCAGCAATATTTACACTGGCAGCAGAGGTTTCAATAAAACCGCCATTTTGACCATTTTTCCCTTCAGTGACTAAGCTGCCAGAAATGTTTACCGCACCCTTAGACATATCACCTAACAGTACAATTTCACCTTTGGCATTGGTTTCCAAACGGTTTGCCTGAATATAGCCCGTGTGGTTCACCACTGCTCTGCCCAGCTGTTTTTCTGCAACTGCGGTCAAATGCACAACCCCATTATCTGCAATAATGGCACCCCCATTATCAACCAAGCCCTGCAATGTTCCTTGGTCTATGTCATAGCTTGCAAGTTTTCCATTTTGCAGACTGACACGGACTTTATCCGCCGCAGTTAATTTGACCTGACCATTGGGTGCAGTAATAGAACCCGTATTTTTTACAATAGGTGCAATGAGCGCAACCGTCCCGCTATTTGCGACCTGAATATCCCCATGATTTTCAACTGCGCCATTTTCCCCACGCCCTGCAAAAGTAAACTTGCCTTGCAATAAATCGTGTTCTTTTAAATCTAGGGTTGAAGCAACAATACCGCCCACATTGACTTGAGCAGTTTTAGAGAAAATCACACCATTTGGATTAATCAGAAAAACCTGACCGTTCGCATTTAGCCGGCCCATAATTTGACTGGCGTTGTTGTCCAGCACACGATTTAATGCGATCGAAGATTGATTCTGCTGATTAAAATTGACTGTTGCATGACTACCAATATTAAAAGTGTTCCAATGGGTTGAAAGATTTTGAGTATGCTGATTAATATTTAGCGTATTACCTGTTTGGGTAAAATCGGCACTGCCAGAAATCACCTGCTGACCTGTTGGCAAAGTTGTGTCATTCATGGCAGCAAAAATGCTGCTACTGAGAGTGAGTAAAACGGCGCTTAAAGCACAGGACATCAGTACTTTAATCATATTTTTATTTGTATCTGAAACAGTTCCATTGCCAGAATGGCGTTTTGCTAATTCTGATACTGCTTGCCAGCAGTGCATTTTATTATTCCAAACCACTCTATAGAATCTGTTCATGATTAATCTCGGGAAAATTCAAGCATTAATCAATTATTAGAACATCACCCTTTACCGCGGTATATCACTAGAATTGGGTATTTTTAAAAAATACAAGATAATTTATAAGCTATTTTGTTTAATTTTCGTTTTATATACATAATATTTAGTTGAACCTCAAAATGAATCATAACCCCCATGGCTAACCAGAAAGTTCATTCCTGCACTTTTCTATCTAACGCATGACATCCATGTCGCCCTTTCACAAATCAAATATCATTCATAATTTATATCCACCATCTGTATAAACTCAAAAGCCGGCTCTTCATAGGGATGGCTGGTCTTGAGTGCTTTTGCCACATTGGATGCTTGATCTTCCGGCACAATGGTTTCCACCCGCCATTCTTCAACCTGTTCTAGCTCTCCGACTTCGCCAATAAACGGATTGGCCCCTTTCACTGGTTTAAACTGGCCTGTACCCAGAACCTGCCAGGCACAATGCTCATAGTTGCCAATGCCACCTGCCCCTGCTTCAAAGACCGCGGTTTTGGTTGATTCCAGATGAGATTCGGGAACGTAGTAGATCAATTTAAGCATGCCGGTATTTCTCTAAATTCATTGATTGTTATAGTAATACTACCTCCACACGCATCTCGCTGTATGATTTATTACTTATTCAAAAATAATAAAAATCTAAATAGATAGAGATACAAGTCGCTATTACTTTTCGTGACATTTCTCTTACAGTTCAATCTTTTACACTATTCAAAAAACACTCTATGTTAAAAACAAGATTTAATTTTATAAATTCGGGATGAAAGGTTTTCATTCGCCTCCCGGTCTTAACAACAATATTTTTATTACACCTAAAGTCATTCTAATAAAACAGTGCGAGAAATTATCTTGCGATTTTTAGATACCCTTTACTGTTTCTCTGACTTTGATCCGGTGTAAGCAACTGGAGAAAATAAATGTTATTCATCATCAGTGTGCTTATTCAATTTTTTACAATCTGGGCGATTTTCTTTTTTGCATTGAGCCGTAATACCGGGGCAATTACAACCATTATCGTTGCAGTAGTCACTGCATTTATTAGCCCATGGTCGCTGATTTTTGGTATTCCGCTCATCCTCATCAGTTTAATTGTGATGGTTGATTCATTGCGAATGGCATTGATTACCAAGCCTGCGTATAAAGCTCTGGCGAATGCCATGCCGACAATGAGCACCACTGAACGCGAAGCTTTGGATGCAGGCACCAGCTGGTGGGAAAAAGACCTGTTTATGGGAGCACCCGACTGGTCCAAATTTGAAAGCTATCCTTATCCTACACTTTCTCCAGAAGAACAGTCTTTTTTAGATCATGAAGTCGAACAGTTATGCAGTATGCTAAATGACTGGGATATTCATCATCACTATAAAGACTTGCCGCCTGAAGCATGGACCTACATTCGTGAAAATGGTTTTTTAGGCCTGATTATTCCCAAAGAATATGGTGGTCGTGCCTTTAGTTCATTTGCCCAAAGCCGCATTATGAGCAAAATTGCCTCTCGCTCATTGACCGCTGCCGTGAGCTGTATGGTACCTAACTCTTTAGGGCCGGGTGAGTTGCTGCTGCATTATGGAACTGAAGAACAAAAAAATCGTTACTTACCCGGCCTAGCCGAAGGCAAAGAAATCCCCTGCTTTGGTCTCACCAGTCCGGAAGCCGGTTCCGATGCCGGTGCAATTCCGGATACTGGCGTGGTGTGCTATGGCGAATTTGAAGGTCAGCAAGTGCTTGGCCTACGCATGAATTTTTCCAAACGCTGGATTACCCTTGCCCCGATTGCAACCGTGATTGGACTGGCTTTTAAGCTGTATGATCCCGACGGATTGCTAGGCGATAAAAGCAAAATGGAATATGGCATTACTTGTGCCCTGATTCCGGCCAGTCACGAGGGCGTAAAAGTGGGAGCACGACACAATCCCGGTTCCCCTTTTATGAACGGAACCGTAGATGGCAAGGATGTGTTCATTCCACTGGACTGGATTATTGGCGGTGCTGAAAATATTGGTAAAGGCTGGCGTATGCTGATGGAATGTCTGGCAGTCGGTCGTGGTATTTCCCTGCCTGCCTTATCTACTGCGGCCAGTGAAATGACCTATCTAAACGTAGGCGCTTTTGCCAAAATTCGTCAGCAATTCAAAATTTCAGTCGGAAAATTTGAGGGTGTGCAAGAAGCCACCAGTGATATTGCCAGTGATACCTATATGCTGGAAGCTTTACGTTATTTGGTCACGTGTGGACTTAATCAGGGCGGCAAACCTGCAGTGATGACAGCCATGGCAAAATACTACGCTACTGAAACCATGCGCCGCGTGGTCAATCACGGGATGGACGTGGTTGGTGGCCGTGCCGTGCAAATGGGGCCACGCAACTTTTTAGCACTTTATTATCAAACTATTCCAGTGTCGATTACCGTTGAAGGCGCCAATATCCTCAGTCGTTCTTTAATGATTTTTGGTCAGGGTTCTATGCGTTGTCACCCTTATTTGTTTGAGGAATTGCAACTGCTACAAGCCAAAGATAAGGACACAGCTCTAAAAAGCTTTAACGATATGCTGTTCAAACATTTAGGCTATACCTTTAACCGTACCGCACGCGCATTTGCCTATGGCTATATCGGTGGCTCTTCAGATGCACCCAAAAATGTAGATGAATTTACCCGTCCTTATTACAAGATTGTTAACCGTTTAAGTGCCGATTTTTCAGTGACTGCCGATATGTGTCTGGGACTGCTCGCCGGTGATATTAAACGTAAAGAAATGCTTTCGGGTCGCCTGGCCGATATTCATGCCAATCTGTTTATCAGTACAGCCATTCTTAAATATTATGAACATGGCAAAAAAACGGAAGCTGAACAGGTTCATGCCAAACTGGCGCTGGAAAAATCCTTGTATAATGCACAGGAAGCTTTTTATGGTCTGTTTGCTAACTTCCCTGTCGGCATTGCGGCTGGCTTAGTAAAATTCATTTGTTTCCCGCTTGGTCGGCCTGTTAAAACACCAAGCGATGCTTTGAAACAACAGGCTGGCGAGATCATTATGCAGGACAATGCTTTCCGCGATGAACTGAAAAAACACGTGTTCTATAAGACAGATGAAAATGATGTTACGGGCCGTATGGAATCAACCTTTAACATGCTATTAGAAATAGAACCCCTATGGGATAAATTCAAGAAAGCAGAATCTAAAGGTCAATTTAAAGGTTTAACTTTTGATGAACGCCTTGCAGATGCTGTAGAAATCGGTTTTATCACTGAAGATGAAGCATCGAAACTTGCTGTTTATAATGCTAAACGTTACGACAGTATGCTGACCGATGTTTTTGATTCTGAGCTTGATCAAACGCTGGAACTGGAAAATCCTTATAATGATGAGGAAGAATCCGCGCCTATGCCTGATCCGAAACAGCAAGAACCGTTATCTCCATAAATAATTTAGAAATAAAAAACGGCTGATTTAGGCCGTTTTTTATAACCCCATTTCCTAGAAAACATATAATTTTAAGGACGTTTTATAATTCATTTTCTAATTTATCAAGTTTAACTTTTATAGAATATAGCTTTGTACACGACAAAAAAAGATAACTCATTGAAATAATGGCATAATACTTGTTTTCTGACGACGAATATGATGACACATTTCAATGAGTTACATCTCATCTTAAACAAATATCTAAAGTGGAACAAGTCACATGCAAAATGTTTTACACTGATTATGCTTGCATTAATTGTAAAACAGACATGTAATCTTTCTTCTGCATCTAAAGCCTTACCCATCAAGTGCTTACCACAATCATTTTATCGAAGTATACAACGCTTCTTTGCAGATCAGTATTTCGATTATCGTCAAATTTCTCAGTTAATTTTCAATATATTTTCATTCGATAAAGTCCAATTAACTTTGGATAGAACTAATTGGAAATGTGGAAAACGAGATATTAATATCTTGATGTTAGCCATCGTCTATCGTGGAATAGCGATACCTATTGTTTGGACATTGCTCAATAAACGTGGAAATTCAGATACAAAAGAGCGT